>CAMATR010000160.1 GCA_945861175.1 Chitinophaga pinensis
TGGGGAAATGTTGGTTCAGCAGGAGCTTATTATTTAGCACAACAGGGCGCGAAAATAATTGGAATTATAGACAGAGTTGGTGGTTTAATCAACGAAAAAGGATTCACATTTGAAGAAATTAGTGATTTATTCCTTAACAAAAATGGGAATGAGTTAGCTCATCCTAATTTGATTTCTTACGATGAAATGAATGCTCGCATATGGAATCTTGGAGCAGATGTATTTATTCCTTGCGCAGGCTCAAGAATGATAACAGAAGTGCAACTTGATCAAATGATCAAAGGGGGCGTGGAAGTTATTTCATCTGGTGCGAATGTTCCATTTGCTGATCCTCAAATATTTTTTGGACCTATTGCAGATAAAGCCGACAACTCTATTTCAATAATTCCTGATTTTATATCGAACTGCGGAATGGCTAGAGTATTTGCATACTTAATGAGTAATGATTTAAAAGAACTAAGCGACATAAGTATATTTAAAGACACGAGCAACATAATTCATGAAGCTTTAAAGAAAACAAATGAGGCAAACCCTTCAAAAACCGGAATCGCCAAAGCAGCATTCGAAATTGCATTAGTTCAGCTCGTATAGTTGGTGTAGTTTTTTTATTCTTCTTTTATTTCTCTTAAATTAAACCTGTTTATCTTTTCACGAAGATTATTACGGGAAAATGAAATTGTTGCATAGGTTCAACTCCAAACTTTGAATGCGGTAGTTTCTCACTAAAACAACAATACCCCTTATTTGACTAGATGCCGAGAAAATTAACTTTTCAGGCTTCAGGTGTTATTATGTTAGCAATGATAACAATCAGCTAAAAAAATTAGGGAAAACTTCAACTCGCATTTAGATAACAAAGCAGTGTGAATATCTAATTACTGAGCTTTCTAAAGTAGTTGGGCGATTGAATATTTTTACATTACTAAAATAATATCAGCAATGAAGAATAAATTCAAATACCTTATCGCTAGTGCATTCGTGATTGCCGCAACAGTAATTTATGCACAAGTTGAAACAGTAACTTCTGAAGTCAATCCGGCTCCAGCAACGAACCCTGCAAGAATAACCGAGGAGATTTCGGCATTTGAATTCTTAATGAAGGGTGGAGTCTTCCTTATTCCAATTGGAATTCTTTTGTTTTACACATTAGTTGTAATGATAGAAAAATTCCGCTACATCCGCAGAGTTTCGAAATACAATGATAATTTGTTGCCGGAGATAAAATCAAATCTGCATTCTGGTAATTTACAACCTGTTCTTGACACCTTATCCAGAGATAATTCTGCATATGGAAACGTTATTCGCGAAGGTGTAATGGCAATTGGTCAACCAATTCGTGAAATAGAATCTAATATGGAAAAAATGGCCAATATCGAAATTGGAAAAATGGAAAAGAACATGGGGCATCTCGGTCTTATTGCGGGTATTGCGCCTACCCTAGGATTTATTGGAACAATCTCTGGGGTAATAAAAATATTTTATAGCATCTCAATTACCGAAAACGTGAGTATTGGAAACATCTCCGGTGGACTTTATGAAAAAATGATAAGTTCAGGTTCCGGTTTAATTGTTGGTATTATTGCATTTAGTGGATATCACTTATTGAATGGTATGATTGATAATTATGCCCTAGCAATTCAAAAAGTGAACCTTGAATTTGTTAACCTAATTCAGCGAAATAAAGATGGCAATAAGACGAAATAGAAGGTTCCATGCGGAGGTAGCAACATCAGCATTGAGCGACATCATGTTCTTTCTGTTGTTGTTCTTCTTAATCATTTCGACATTGGCAAACCCAAATGTTATTAAAGTTCCATTGCCAGAATCCAAAGCAAATGAAAAGACAAATAAGCAGCATGTAACTTTAACAGTTACTAAAGAAAAACTATACTACGTAGATAAAAAAGAAGTAGCCTTCGGAAGTATCGCTCAAGTATTGTTAAGCGAGACAGCAAAATTGAACGATAAAACTGTTATACTACGAATTCCTTTTGACCTTCAGGTTCAGGATTTAGTAGACCTCTTGCAGATTGGAATGGAAAATGATTTAAAAGTTATTATCGCAACAAAATCTGACCGGTAAAGTTGTAACGAAACCTTTTCGGATCGTTAGAAGATTAATTATAAAATCAGAGTCATGTTAAGCCTTGAATTAGAAGACCCAAAAGATAGAAAAGTAGCAATCATCTCCTCTGCCCTATCCCTAGCTGTAATGCTCTCACTTTCCTATTTCGTGACGTTTTTCGTTTATCCTCCCATTCCTAAAGATGTTCCCCCATTAAATTCGGATGAAGTAATCGAAGAATTTATGCTCGATAATGTAGTTGTTGAGTCAGGTGGAGGTGGTTCTGGAAGCGGAACCCCAACAAACGATAAAATAGATGAACCGAAACCTCAAACTGAAAAAATTGTCACTTCAACTAATTCAAATGTCAAAGTAAATTCTGGAAATAGTAATAACCAAACGGACTTGAACAGTAATAATACAAGTTCCACAACTCAACAATCCAATAATCCCTTTGGAACAGGTGGTGATGGTGGTGGTAATGGAAGTGTTTCAGGAACAGGTTTTGGCAATGATAGAGGCAGTTCTTCTGGTCCTGGAAACGGCGGGAACGGCAACGGAGAGGGTAGAACTCGGAAGAATGACCCTTCAGTTGATCACATAGAAACTGATCATAATGTTACCATTTATTTAAAAATGACAATCAATAGTGAGGGTCAAGTTGTATCTGCGAATAATCTCGCTTCAAAAACAACAACTACCGACCAACGAATTATAAATCAAGTTATTACCGCAGTTAAGAGCCAGGTAAAATACAGTAAAGATCCAGGTGCAGGTTTAGTTTCTGTTTTTCTTACTGTAAAGGTAAATGCGAAATAGAACATATCAAGAGGCCATAGATTGGCTTTTTTATCAATTCCCTTCTTATCAGCAAGTCGGTGCATCTGCATATAAACCGGATCTTGGAAATATTACTTCGCTTTGCAAATTAATTGGAAACCCGGAGAAATCATTAAAGTTCATACATGTAGCAGGTTCCAATGGCAAGGGGTCAACCTCATCGATATTGGCGTCTGTACTTAAAGAATCTGGGGAGAAGGTTGGCTTATTTACCTCTCCTCATTTGATAGATTTCAGGGAACGGATCCGAACGAATGGAGAAATGATTTCAGAAAAAAGTGTTGTTGAATTTTGTGATTTAATAAAAACATCAACCCATGAAATAACCCCGTCATTTTTTGAAATCACGTTGGCTTTGGCATTGCAACACTTTCTCGAGGAAAAATGTAGTATTTGCATCATTGAAACAGGATTAGGCGGGAGACTCGATGCAACAAATATTATTCAACCAATTATTTCTATAATAACAAATATTTCTCTCGAACATACTCAATTTCTTGGGAATTCAATTTCTGAAATTGCGTTTGAAAAAGCTGGAATTATAAAGCTCAATATTCCAGTATTGATTGGCGAAACACATCCTGAAAGCAAGGGCGTATTTCAAAAAAGGGCATTAGAATTAGATAGCAAGTGTATTTTCTGTGAGGATATCGATCAAAAAAACAACTACCAACTACCGCTCTTAGGGTCTTATCAGAAAAAAAACCTTCATACTGTTTTATGTTCCCTTGATTTGCTTAAATCCAAAGGTTTTAACATTTCAAAAAAATCGATATCCGCTGGTTTAGATAACCTAGTATTAAACTCTGGAATAATCGGTAGAATGCAAGTCATCGAGGAAAAACCAACAATAATTCTAGATGTTTCACATAATATAGACGGAGTTCAAAAAACGCTTTCGGATGTAGTAAATATAAACAAGGGTATTTTACACATTATATATGGAAGTAGTTCTGATAAAGACTATGAATCGATAATAAGCCTATTTCCAATTCATTCAAAGATAAATTTCTGCAGTTTTAGTAATCCACGAAGTTTAAGTGGTGAGCAATTTGAATTGTTTAATGAAAAAAAAGATCTTAACTACCCAGTTTTTATGAATGTAAAATATGCAATAGAAAAAGTTAAATCATGTGCCAAAGAGGATGATACAATTTTAGTTTTTGGCAGTTTCTTTTTAATCAGCGATTATTTTTGATTTTTTTCCCAGGAACGCTTGTTAAAATTAAAAACACCCTTATATTTGCAATCCTGTTTACGACCTATCAAGGTTTTAAGCAATTGGGAGATTAGCTCAGCTGGTTCAGAGCACCTGCCTTACAAGCAGGGGGTCGGGGGTTCGAACCCCTCATCTCCCACAAGAAGCCTTACAGAAATGTGAGGCTTTTTTATTTTGTATTATTTTATTATTCAGAAGTAAATTTGTGATTACTAACAAAAAAAGAAATCATAATGTAGAGATTTTGATTCCTCACTTATTGTTTTTGTAATGTTGAATTCTACTCCCCTTCACTGTATAGTTTGAATCTGTCTCTGCTTATACTTAGCTTACTGCAAGAAATTGTAAACTTTATGATGAATTAATCGAACTCTTATTCCGATTTCTTGTCTGAAATATTCCTCTTTAATTCCAGTAATTGTTGTCGACAAAATTGGTGTATATCCTTTTCGAAAGAAAACATCATATTGTCTCGTTTTATTCTTCGATTTGCGTGTATGAGACGAAGTGTAGTGGTATATGGAAAACCCCACTTGGGCAGCAATTTCACCATTAGACGAATTATTCAGTTTTCTACTACCTAATAAATAATGGTATTCGGGTCCAAAAATTAATCCTAAGACAAAATAATGACAAGAACTTGTTAATCGCAATCCACGATTAAACTTGATTAATTTCTTGTCTAAAAGTAATGAAGCATCTAAGGTTTGAAAAGAATTCAATTGAGCTGTATTACGATTAAAATTAATCGGCTGGTTCAATTTTGAATAGCTATAACCTATTGAAGGATAAACACCCGGAATTACTTTTTTAACAACACCTGCGCTAAAAGAAAAAGTATTCAAATTATCATTTTGTTGAGCCACTTGTCCAAACGGATTGGCACTGAAATAAACACCGATATTCTTTTTTGAACGCTCGTAATACTGTGAATGGCAATTAATCTTGTAAAAAATAATTACAGTTAAAAAAATGAAAGTTTTCATAAGGCCAAGTTTTAGTGAGTGCTATGTAGATAAACCCTAATTTTTATAAAAAATAACACTCATCAACATAAAATGAAATTAGCATTTCGTTGTTGGTAAATTTTGGCCTTAATTATCTTTCTAAATCATGCTTATTCGTAGATTTATATTTCAAACCAAACCTAACATGATTATACATACGCGCACCCTTTTTATTGGAATTATTCTTTTATCCTTTAACGGATTAACCCAGTCAAAAAAAGAGTTAAAATTGCGAGTTCAGCAATTAGAACAGGATTTATCAAAGTCTAAAAATCAAGCTG
>CAMATR010000161.1 GCA_945861175.1 Chitinophaga pinensis
TGAATTTGGTAAATCGACTTTTGTTTTTTCCAATAGATCATCATAAATCTGTCTTGTCAATATCTTATCTGAATCATTGTCAAACATTCCTTTCAAATCTGCCGTTATGCGATCTTTCAACTCAGACTCTGAATTAACATTTCCTGCCCCAAACAATTTATCAAACAATTCCTGGTCCAATTCAGCCAACTCCATTTTTTTGATTTCGTTGATCGTCATTTTGAACTTTTCAGAGAGATTTGGCATTTCTTCTTCAGTAACACCCAACATTGCCGCAGTGTCACTACCTCCTCTTGATACTTTCGTTGGATTTACGACTACCTCCTCGCCTTTCAATTTTCCAGTTAAATCTCTCTTAACACTCTTATCATCAATAAATTCCATTGAAATAGTTGATGAATGCATCACACCGCCTTCTTTGATGGTCTCGTCATCGTTTAATTCAACAAATTGAGCAAGAATCATATCAGATTCTCCAACAAGTTCAGACGAAACTAATTTACCATATCTTCTTCTAAGATCTGTTATTTGCTTATTGATTAAATCATTATCCACTTTTACTTTTAAGTAATCGTACTTACTTTTATTCGAAAGTGGCACTTCAAAAGTTGGTGTCAAGCCAACCTCATATTCGAATTCAAAAGTATCTGGCTGCTCAAAATTACCAACTACGTCTTTTCCTTCTTTTGGAATGGGATTGCCGAGAATATTAATTTTGTTCCCCTCTATAAACCCGTACAAAGCGTCATTTACAATTTTATTCAATTCATCTGCCAAAACGGCCTTTCCATGTTGTTTTTGTATAATACCAAATGGCACATGACCAGGTCTAAATCCAGGGATTTTTGCAGTTTTCCGATACTTTTCAAGTGTATCTTTTACCTTGGACTGATAATCAGCCTGTTCGACTTTTACCGTTAATACTGCATTCAGCTGATCAACATCTTGACGAGTTACATTCATTTCTTTTCAATTTTAAACCACTGTAAACAAAAATGGCCCCATCATAAGACGAGACCATTCTTTGTGCGGATGGAGGGACTCGAACCCACACACCTCTCGGCACTAGATCCTAAGTCTAGCGTGTCTACCAATTTCACCACATCCGCAATTTATTTCAATTAATATGGTCCGAATGACCTTATATTATTACAAATAGGATTGCAAAGATAACAACTTTTTCAAAAGTAGAAAAAACTTAAAAAAAATAATTGTTTTGTAAATAGTAGGGAAGTAGATTTAAATGAAGGAATCAAATGGTCTCATTGAAAAGCTCCATAGCAATGAATTATTGCGAAAAACAGAATGATTTGGCTAATTTTTGGGAGATTAAATTTGATAAGAATAAGCCCTCCTTGCCCCTAAATTCAGGAATCAGACCATTCGTTTCATCAGGAACAGTTTTTATTTCTTCTATAAACTACCTTTTTTCCACTTTTATTTACGACACTCAATCGTTTCTTTTTTATTCTTAAAATTTTCTGCACACTCTCGCCACCGGTAAGTTCAATCCATTCTATGAATAGTTCATTACCTACTATTTTTAAATTGAAAACTGGAGCCGAAGAATGAACTCTACTTTTATATTCACAGCCAAGATTACTTTCTTGATCATATTTGAATTGATAGTATTTTGTTTTCCAACACCCTGCCAATTGTTCTTGCATTAATTTGAATTTTATACTATCAACTTTACTAATGGTGGAGTTTTTATTTACTGATTGTGCTCTAACAAAAGAAACCATTGAAAATAATGTGAATAATATAATTATAAATTGTCTTTGCATATTGTACTCTATTGTTGTTGCTAACTTAATGCTTTTATAAAAAATGTGAATAAGTCATGATTATTTGATCTAAAATATGCCATAAAACAATGTAAATTTGTTGCCTAAAATATGATTTATGCTCAGTTTAGATCCAAAAGAAATTACTGTTCAAAAAGTTCATCAATATCTACTCGGTGCCATTGGTCCTCGCCCTATTGCCTTTGCTTCAACAAAAGATGCGGATGGGAATGACAATCTTGCACCTTTCAGTTTTTTCAATGTATTTAGCGCCAATCCACCTATCTTAATCTTTTCGCCTGCTAGATCAGGAAGAACAAATACAACAAAAGACACTTATAATAATGTAAAGATTAATCCTGAAGTCGTTATAAATATTGTGAATTACAATATTGTGTACCAAATGAGTTTAGCAAGCTCTCCATATGCTCCAGGAGTAAGTGAGTTTGCCAAAGCTGGCTTTACACCAATTGAATCGGAAACAATACGGCCTATGCGTGTCGCTGAATCTCCCGTTCAGTTCGAGTGCAAGGTAAATGAGGTTATTGAATTAGGCGATGGTGGTGGTGCAGGAAATCTAATTATATGCGAAGTAACCCGGATTCATATAGATGAGAACATTTTAGATGAAAAGGGGATGATTGATCAACATAAAATTGATCTCGTTTCTCGGATGGGTGGAAATTGGTATTGCAGGGCAGATAAAAATTCGATGTTCGAAATTTCAAAACCTATTACCACATGCGGAATAGGTTACGATAAAATTCCAACAGACATTCGACACAGTGCCATTCTATCAGGCAATGATCTAGGGCATCTTGGAGGAATTGAAGAATTGCCAAATGAAACGGATGTTAATGAATACAAATTGTTGGAATTAAATGAACTATTCGTATCTTTAGAAGACAAGCCAGCAGAATTAGAACAAGCTCTACATGCTCGAGCTAAAGATTTATTGAATCAAAACAAACTAGAAGAAGCTTGGGTGGCGCTTCTATCTTTTAATAATGGTTAAACAAAAAAAATAACAGCTATGTTTAAATTAACAGGAACCGTGAAGGTGGTGAACACTACAGTTCAAGTGTCAGAGAAATTTTCAAAGAGGGAATTCGTAATTACGGATACTTCAAGCATGTACCCTCAGGATATCATGTTCCAAGCAACTCAAGATAAATGCTCTCTTCTAGATGCTGTGCAAACAGGAGAACAGATTGAAGTTTCTTTTAATCTAAAAGGAAGAGAATGGACAAGCCCTCAAGGTGAAGTGAAATACTTCAATACTTTAGAAGCTTGGAGAATAGAGAAAGTCTCTCAAATTGCTGGTCAAGGGATGCCACAAGGCGGACCCGCCCCAATGAATTTAGATCCAGTTACCGCCCCAATTTCCGCAAACGCAGCTGAAAGTGAAGACGACGATTTACCGTTTTAAGTTCGATTACAAAATTTCAAAAAAAGCCGGCTTTACCGGCTTTTTTTTGCAGCATTTTTTTGACTAGAAAGCAATTTATCGACTTGAAAAAATAAAAAAGTGAAAAACGCGGGGGTACGATTTATTCTTATCTTATTCATTGGTGGGTTAAATTCTTCAGTAATAGCCCAACACTCAAATAATAAAGATAGTAGCTTTATAAAATCATTTAATGCTGTTCCAATTATTGCATTTGACTCCGATAATGGCCTTCGTTATGGTGGAACAATCAACATTTTTAGATACAAAAAAACTAATCTTGATGATGATTATCGTCCTTACACTGATAATTTTTTGTTGCGCGGTTTTAACTCGACAAAACAGAATTTTCAAGGAACATTATTAATTGAGTCTAATAGTTTACTGCCTAATGGAAAAACATTTATTGAATTTTCGGCAGCTAAAGAAAATTCATTCGATTTTTTTGGTTTAAACGGATACCAATCAAGATATGACGAGAATCTCATTTCAGAAAATCACCCTAAATTTATTCAAACGAACTATTATCGCCACCGTAAATCATTTGTTAAGGGGCGAATTGATATTCAACATAATTTATTCTCCGCTAATACGAGGATTTTGACTGGTTTATCCATCATCAAAAATTTCATTAATTATGACTCTTTATCGCTCTTATCCGAATATGAAAATACGGGAAGTATTGAACCTATTGAATTAGTAAATACATCCGTTCAATTTAACTTTGGATTAATACAGGAAAACCGAAATAATCAATTTTATTGTACGAAAGGATATTGGAATGATTTCTTCTTTGTCTATTCCCAAAATAGCAAGTCTAGTTATTTAAAAAGTATCATAACTTTTAGAAATTATATCCCAATAATTTCTAAAAGAAATGTTTTTATGTCTCGTCTAAGTGCTCAAAACACCCTTTCAGGTAAAATACCTTATGATCATTTAGGATACTATTTTGACTCACGTCTATCCCAAGATGGAATTGGCGGAATAAACAATTTGAGGGGGAAACCCAGAAATAGAATGCTTGCCAAAGGGTTTATTCTTTTAAACACGGAAATCAAGAGAACAATGCTAACGAAAGAATGGCGCAAATCCGAATATAGAATTGATGTTTCTTTATTTGGCGACCATTACCTTATCACTCAACTATTTAAATTCGATAGCAATTCCCTGCCAGTAAATTACGACCCAACACAAACAAGATACTGCTCTACATTGGGCACAGGAACTTATATAGTGATAAATAAAAGTGCAGTAATAAGTCTAAATTATGGTTATCCAATTACAAAAAATGAACATGGTGGAAGACTATACATTGGAGCAGGACTTATGTTTTAAAGATGGGATTTATAGCAATGAATAATCAATATTCCACAATCAATTTTCTTCTTTAACATTCATCTATATTTGCAATTCAAATTCAAATAAATGATTTCAGTTGACGCTTTAACAGTCGAATTTTCAGGAACAAGCCTATTTAGTGATATCTCATTCGTAATCAATGAATCTGATAAGATTGCCCTGATGGGCAAAAATGGCGCAGGAAAGTCAACGTTACTTAAAATATTGGCAGGTGCCACTAAAGCAACTCGAGGTGGTGTATCAGTTCCTCAAGGAACTATTATTTCATACTTACCACAACATTTACTTACTGCAGACGATTGTACTGTTTTTGAAGAGACCTCGAAAGCTTTCCATTCAATCTTTCAATTGAAGGATGAGATAGATCGTATCAATCATGAATTAACTATTCGAACTGATTATGAGTCTGATGACTACATGAAACTAATAGAACAAGTTTCAGAAATTAGTGAGAAATATTATTCCATTGAAGAAATTAATTATGATGGAGAAGTTGAAAAAACATTAAAAGGGCTAGGTTTTCGAAGAGAAGACTTCACGAGGCCTACGGCTGAATTCAGTGGAGGATGGAGAATGAGAATTGAATTAGCTAAAATATTACTTCAAAAACCTGATCTTATTCTTTTAGATGAACCAACCAATCACCTCGATATTGAATCAATTCAGTGGCTTGAAGATTTTTTAGTGACTCAAGCTAAAGCCGTTGTTGTTATTTCCCACGATCGCGCATTTATTGACCATATTACCAATCGGACAATCGAAATAACGATGGGGAGAATATAC
>CAMATR010000162.1 GCA_945861175.1 Chitinophaga pinensis
AGACAATTTCTACTTTAATGATACCAATCACGAGGCGGGTAAATTTCTTCGAACATTGCAATTAGCATTAGGAGTTAAAAATCTTTATAATATATCCGATAATCTTTTAACTAAATCCACAGAGTTAAGGATAATTGAGTGCGCACAGCACA
Source organism: Chitinophaga pinensis (assembly GCA_945861175.1). Lineage (GTDB taxonomy): Bacteria > Bacteroidota > Bacteroidia > Flavobacteriales_D > Crocinitomicaceae > M0103. Next base: position 153 of record CAMATR010000162.1, read on the forward strand.
CCGGTCAGGTCAAAGTAGCGTCAACCATTCTTGCTTCTTTAAATAAGGCATCGTTGGATGACACCCTCATCCTTTTGGCTGATGAAACGTTGATCGCTCCCCTGATGAAAAATCTTCCAGCATCAATTGAGAAAGCCAATATTACACTTGGATTGCCTCTGAGAAACACAGCTTTGAGGACTTGGATAGACTTGGTTTTTAATATCCAAGAGAATAAAATTCGATTTAAAACGCAGGCAATTTATTTCCAAGATTTACAGCGCTTTTGGAATCATCCTTTTACACTGCTTTTCCTTTCCGAAAAGGAAAAGAGCAAAATAGTCATAATAGAACAATCGCTCATAAAACGCAATAGCATTTTTGTAAAAAAAGACAGCGTTTTAACGACGGGCAACTCTGATAAGCTTTTGAATTTTATATTGCACGATTGGTGTGGCGATTGGTTGATGGCCATCCAGAGTATTCGAATGTTGAACAGGGCGTTGTATTCTTCTTTTGGTAAAGAAGACGAATTTGAAAAAGCCATTCTCGAAACTTTCGATAGAGAAATAATTGATTTTGAAAACCTTATTCGAGAGGATATTCCAGAAATGTCTTTGAAAAGTTTCAAACATTTATTTTTTCAGCATTGGAGCTCTAAATCGATTGCTTATCACGGAAACCCAATCGATGGGTTACAAATTATGGGCCTATTAGAAACGCGATTGTTAGATTTTAAAAATATAATTGTTTTAGGTTTAAATGAAGGGAAAATGCCTCCAACGAATCCCTTGCAAACAATGATTCCGATGGATCTTAGAGCATACCTTGGTTTGCCTACCCCAAGAGAAAAACAAGGATTATTTGCACATCATTTTTATCGCTTATTACAGCAATGCGATAATATGTGGACAACCTACACCTCATCTCAAGAAAATATTGGTAGTAATGAGGCTAGTCGATATTTATTGCAGTTGGAACTTGAGTTAAGTAGGATCAACCCAAATTTCAAGATAAAAAAGGAATTTTATGCATTGTCAGAAAATAAAGCTGGATTAAGTGACACGGTTCAAGATATTCAAAAAAATGACGCAATAATTTTGCGATTGGATGAATTCTTCAATAAACCTATTTCTGCATCATCGATTAATAAATATGTAAATTGCCCGCTTGATTTTTATTATCGATATCTATTGGAGTTTGGAGAGGAGGAAACTATAGAAGAAGAAGTTGAAAGCAACACCTTTGGAACATTTATTCATAATGTATTAGAGGAATTATATAGGCCCTTTTCAAGGCATGATAAAGATGGACAAAAAGTTCATCCGCAACCACCAAATTTATTAGAGATCGATATCGAATCAATGTTGCAAAGGTTTGAATCCTTGATAAGATTGGAATTTTTAAAACATTTTGATGGCGATCCTTCGGCATTTGAATCTGGAAAAAATCTTTTAAGTTTTCGCATGGCGACTGAGTTGACAAAAAGGATTTTAGAACAGGAAAAGAAATTTGTATCAACTCAAACGTCTCCGGTTTTTATCGAGTACATAGAAATCGAGATGCATGCCCAGATGAACATTACTGTGAATGGTGAGCCAAAAACAATTGCGCTTAAGGGATTTATAGACCGGATTGATTCTGTTGACGGAAAAATACGCATCATCGATTATAAATCAGGGAAAGCCAAATCAGAAGACGTTACCATGAGTAATTATGACACTGACACTAGTATAATAGCCTATTTTTCATCTACAAAACACGCAGTTCAACTTGCATTGTACACCTTTTTGTATCATCAAAACATTAAACAATATCCTGAATCCGCAAATATTTATTCATTGGTGAATTTGAAAGGCGGACTTTTTCCTCTTCAATCAATTAGCCTTGATTACAATCAAATAACGGTGCTTTTCCAAGAATTTATACAAGAGGTGGTGAACGAATTATACAACAGGGAAATTAGTTTTTCTCATCAAGTGAAGGGTCACAGAAGTTATTGCCAATATTGTGATTAAAAAAACCTGAAAAGATCTTAAGGAAGAGTTAAGATTCTTTTCAGGCTAACAAAAGCAAAATAAAATCAGTGCTGAGCAAACAATTATGCCTCAACTATTTATAAGACGTTAAAGCAATATGAAAAGTTGGCTTTTAAGTAAAAAAAAACGCCCACTATTTTGTGGGCGCTTTTCTTTGATTTTTAAAAACAGGTATTAATATAGTTCCAGTTTTAATGCTGTTCTATAATCTTTTATTTCTTCGCGGTTAATTTTGTGTTCAGCATTTTTCAATAAGTTCAAAAAATACAATAGGTTTTCGTTGTCTTCTATTTCGATAGGGTATTCATTCCCCTCCTCGTCTTCTTCATGTTGAGCCTGAACAGCAAAAGAAGTCCTTTCACCAATGAATTCATATGATAGACGAAGTACCTTCGTTACGAGCGGATCTTGTTCTTTTAAAGCAAATTCTCTAAGTTCTTTGAGATCGTCGATCAGTTTAGTGGCACCCAAGCCTTTCTTCTGAACTTTTTCAATTACTTCATCCAGCTTTTTGTTTGCTAAAGCACTTTTCATAACATTATTATTTTAATTACGCCGACTTAATAATTGGACGTTTCGCGTGCAAAGTTAAACAACTTGAGTTATGTTTCCACAAAATGATGTAAAACAGTGTAAATTTTTCAAACTTTAGTTTGATAACTTTATGTACTTTACATCCGAACACAAATCGTATTTTTGTAAAAATATTTTTTGTTTGACTGAGCTAATTATTAAAGGGATTGTAACCGGATTTATTCTAACTATTATGGTTGGACCAGTCTTTTTTGTATTGCTTGAAACAAGCATTAGAAAAGGAGTTCGTGCTGCAATTGCATTTGATCTCGGTGTTTTTCTGAGTGATTTGTTTTACATCCTAGTTGCATATGTTTTTTACTCAGAAGTTTCTGCAATTTTGAGCGGAGATAAACAAGATGTCATGAAATTGGCAGGAGGCATTTTGTTTATGATTTATGGGGCAATCAACTTTTTTAAAAAACCGAAAGAGTTCAGGGTGAATGAAGATGGAATTACCGAGCAAAGCCCAAAAGATTTTATTCTTCTCGGTTTGAAAGGCTTCTTGCTGAATTTTGCTAATCCCATGGTTGTATTTTATTGGTTCAGTGTCTTAACTCTTGGGGCTAAAAACGAACCTAATGAGGGGCATCAATTTTATATTCTCTATTTCGTATTGACAATCTTAATCACCTTCTTTTCTTTTGATTTACTTAAAATTTTTGGGGCTAAATTATTACGCCCTCTAATAACAGAGAAAATATTGATTGCATTAAACCGATTTATTGGAATTGTTTTTGTCATGTTTGGAGTTTTCTTGGCAATTAAAGGCTCATTGGTACTGATGTAACATGATCAATTTCTCGCATTATATTATTTAAATTTTCCCAATGAAGAAACTTGCCTTTTTAATTTTGTTAATTTCTCCTTTAGCACTTAGAGCACAGCTCGTATTAAAGGAGAATCTGTCACCAAAAGAATCTCTATTTTGGGATTTTAACAAGACCCAAATTCAAGCTGTTGGATCCTATTATATTGAGGAAAGAGAGGCTACGAAGGAAAAACATGGCAAATGGACCTATTACGATAGATTTGGCGTTTTAGAAGAGGAAAGAAACTACTACAAGGACATGTTGCATGGAAAGGGGGCAATGTATTTTCCAAATAAAAAAATAAAGCAAGAAGGGTATTTTGTTTTAGGAAGACAAGATAGTATTTATAGAGAGTGGAATGAAAATGGAAAATTAGCGGTCCAAGGAAATTATAAGCTGAATGCCCCTAATGGGAAATGGACTTACTTTTACTTGGATGGTCGAGAAAAATCGATTGAAGAAATAAAAGGTGAAGAAAATAAAGTTATTGCTTTTTGGTTGCCAGACTCGCTGCACACTCAAACAATAATAGAAGGCAACGGTGAAATGACAGTCTTTCATACCACTGGAGCGGTAAAGGAATGGTACAATTTTAAAAATGGTTTAAAAGATGGCCCCTTTGAAGAAATAAGTCCTTATGGTTATATTACTTTAAAAGGCTTCTTTAAATCGGGCGAAAAGGATAGTACATGGACTTATGCATACTATACAGGGGACACTGAAAAAATTAGCAACTATCGCAACGGAAAACTGAACGGAGAATACAACTACTTCTATGATAAAGGACAACTCAATGTAAAAGGCTTTTATGAAGATGGCAAAAAAATCGGAAAGTGGATTTGGTATACCAACAAAGGAACAAAGGATATGGAGGGTGTTTTTGAAAATGATCTTCAACAAGGTGATTGGACCTATTACTTTCCAACTGGTGAGCTCTCATTCAATGCAAAATATGTCCAAGGATTAAAAACAGGACTTTGGAAATATTTTTACAGGGATGGTAAAAAATTCAAAGAAGGATCATTTAAGAATGATCTCAAAGATGGTCATTGGCAAACCTGGTACGAGAACGGAACACTTCTAATGACCGGATTTTATAAAGAAGGAAAAGAGGAAGGTGTTTGGGAGAATTTTTGGGATAATGGTAATATAAAAAATACATCAACTTTTAAATCGGGACTTTTGAATGGTGATTGGACTTCCAGCTATCCATCAGGAAATTTGAAATTAACAGGAAAATATGAAGATGGTTTGCAAGTAGATGCTTGGTCTGATTATTTTGAAAATGGAAAGACAAAAGATGTTGTCACGTATAAAATTTTTAGAGAAAAATCTAAAATTGACTACGGTATAATGAAAGATCGGGAACATTTAGAAAGCAAAAAAGACGGTCACGCAATTTCTTATTCAGCTAAAGATTTTGCAAAGACTGAAGAAGGCCATTATAATGAAGGCCTGAAAGATAGAGAATGGATTGCGTATTATCCCGGAGGAAAATCACCTGCAGTCGTTTCCGTTTATAAAAAAGGTGAGCTAAATGGCACAATGAAGCAGTTTGATAGAAACGGAAATCTTCTTCAGGAAATAGACTATAAAGACGGTTTGAAGCACGGGCGCTTTATTGTTTATGACAGCAGAGGTGCCTTACTAATTGAAAAAACCTTTGAAAATGGAATGGAAGTCATCAAGGGGCAAGAAAACAAATCTGGTTCTTTTTCTCCAAAATAGATTAATACAGTTAGTGCATATCATTTAAAAACTATGGGCTGAATAACTAATCTGCTATATCTTTTAAAGATGAATT
>CAMATR010000163.1 GCA_945861175.1 Chitinophaga pinensis
TCAATAAAATTGAGTCTAATATTTCCATTAATGAAAAGGTTGAAGAATTTGATCTCTCAGGAAAATTCTTGTTGCCAGGTTGCATAGACGATCAGGTTCATTTCAGAGAACCAGGTTTGACTCATAAAGCAAATATTGCAACAGAATCGCGTGCAGCTGCAGCAGGAGGAATTACTTCTTTTATGGAAATGCCGAACACTGTTCCCAATACTTTGACGCAAGAATTATTAGAAGATAAATATTTTATTGCATCTCGTTCATCTCTAGCAAATTATTCCTTTTTTATGGGTGCTTCTAATGACAATATTGATGAGGTGCTTAAAACAGATGTTAAAAATGTTTGTGGTGTAAAAATCTTTATGGGATCTTCTACAGGAAACATGCTAGTTGATCGTGAAGAAGCGTTGGAATCTTTTTTCAAAAAAGTCCCTCCAATTCTTATCGCAACGCATTGCGAAGATGAAGCTACAATAAAAGCCAATATTGAAAAATTCAGAGATATATACGGTGATGAAGTTCCTACAGGCGCACATCCTTTAATTCGCAGTGAAGAAGCATGCTATCTTTCATCCTCTTTTGCTGTTCGATTAGCACAGAAGTACAATACAAGATTGCATGTCCTACATATTTCAACAGAAAAAGAACTTGCCCTTTTTGATAATTCAATTCCCTTAGAACAGAAGAAAATCACTGCAGAGGCATGTGTTCATCACCTTTGGTTTTCAGATGAAGATTATGCGAGAAAAGGAAATTATATTAAATGGAATCCTGCGGTGAAAAAGGCAAGTGATCGTGAAGCAATTTTTAATGCTGTTTTGGATAATAGAATTGATGTTATAGCTACGGATCATGCGCCGCATACCTTGGAAGAAAAGTCACAGTCTTATTTCAAAGCTCCCTCTGGTGGCCCCCTTGTGCAGCATGCTCTCATTGCAATGCTTGAAAAATACAAACAAGGTAAAATAACCATAGAAAAAGTTGTTGAAAAGATGGCGCATGCACCTGCAACTCTATTCCGTATAGAAAATCGTGGATTTATCCGTGAAGGTTATGCTGCTGATCTTGTGGTTGTAGAAGAAAGAAAACAATCTATTGAACGCGGGAATCTTTTATATAAATGCGGCTGGTCTCCTTTTGAAGGGGAAACTTTTTCGCATACAATCGATAAGACTTTTATCAATGGAAATCTTGTTTTCAGTGAGGGTAAAATAAGAGAAGGTAGTATTGGTGAGCGTCTTTCTTTTAAAGGGTACCTATGAAGTTGATATACATAGTTCTCATTTTCATAGGATGTCTTTCATGCACAGAATCGGGGAATGGATTTAAGCAGCCAATTGATCTAGTGCCGCGTGATACCACCGTTATGATTTTAAAAGAACTCAGTTTATTAGAGTCACATGTGCAAAATAAGTATTCGCATGTAGCTGTCTTTAAAGATTTGATGAAAAATAGTGGGAATGAAGTTTTGAAAAAATTTAATATCAAAAGGTTGCGTTTTGAAAAAAGTATTGACTTTTACGCATCACACCAAGATTTAATGCGCTCTATTTATTCGGAAGTTTTAGATTCACTAAATGTTGAAGCATCGAAAATTTCAGAAGAAGTTCTTGAAGAAAGTAATTCTAATCCTGCGGTACCACCAAAATTAATTGGAATTCCATCCTCTCGTTTGAATTGAGTTAATGGCTGTTTTAAATTCCATTTTGGTTATGTAAAACACCTAACAATTTTTACAATTTGTTTCGAAAAGTTGGGCAATCGGTCAAAAAATGAAAATTTTCAAGTTTAGCTCTATTATTAGTCCTTTTTTCTCTCGGGATTGTTCCTTAAAAAAGATTCCCAGTTTCCGGATTTGGACTTATTGTGCTCACCAATACCTTTTGAATAGTGGTGGCAAACAGCCACAGCTAGACCATCTGTGGCATCTAGGTATTTTGGTAGCTCATTAAAATTTAGAAGTTGCTGCAGCATAGCTGCAACTTGTTCTTTTGAAGCATTCCCATTTCCTGTGATAGCTTGTTTAATGCGTCGTGGGGAGTATTCTTCGAAAGGAATATTATTACTTAAACTCGCAGCGATGGCAACACCTTGTGCTCGACCCAATTTAAGCATTGATTGCACGTTTTTGCCGAAAAAAGGTGCTTCAATTGCCATTTCATCTGGCTTAAACTCTTTTATTATTCCATCTAGCCGCTCGAAAATACGTTTTAATTTGTCCGGATGTGTGGGTAATTTACTCAATTGTATAACACCAAAATTGAGCATTTGCAGCTTGTTTTTTTGAATATGTATCAATCCATACCCCAAAACTGTGGTTCCTGGATCAATTCCCAGAATTATCTTATCTTCAACCATTCAATAGACGGATCTTGGTTAAAGCTATAAATTTTCAAGGCAAGCGCTTTCTTTTTTTTAAAATCATTGTATTTTTTGTGCTTATTGGTTTTTTATTCTTTCAAATAAAGAAATTGAACTTTTCATTCAGTACGTTGGTCTTAAGTGATTTTCCTTCCTTCTTTTTAGCAATATGCTTAATGCCTTTGAATTGGTATTTTGAATGGAAAAAGTGGGGAGTCACTCTTCAAGTATCCGGAGCTCGGCCATTAAAGGAAAATAGATATCATGCTTTTTTAGCAGGGATTTTAAGTGGGATGTTGACACCCAATTTATTAGGAAATTTTCTCGGAAGAATTTATTATTTTAAAAGAGCAGATCGTTATATCCTAACCTATTTGACATTACTTGGTAATTTCTCTCAATTTTTAATTTCTATTATATTTGGAGGTATCGCATTAATTGTTCTTAAGAAATTTCCTTTTGATTACTCCCTAGAACGCCTCCAATACTTGCTTATAGCATTAATTTTCGTTGCAATAATCGGCTATTTTTTTTCTGAATATCTCATTTTAAAGAGAAGAACTCGAAATCGAATAGTTGAAAGACTTGGAGAAAATGGAACGTTTACTTTTTTTAAACTCAAAACATTGATGTTTTCAATGTTTCGACATTTTGTTTTTACTTTACAATTTGTGTTGATGCTAATTGCTTTTGGTGGGGTATCTTCCTGGATATTGATATTATGGGTTTGGCAAGTTTATCTTTGGGTAACAATGTTTCCTTCCTTAATTTTAGGAAAAGTCCTTATTCGTGATTCAATTGCTGTACTTGTTTTGATTTATGCAGGAATAGGTATGCAATCAATATCCATTCTTGTTGCTTCATTTTTGATTTGGTTAATTAATTTGCTGGTTCCAACATTGTTTGCATTATTCATTCTAAAGCAAAAAAAGTCGAATGATTGATTGGTGTGTTTTGTTTTTAACTACTTACATTACTTTTTTAGTTCTTCCATACCTATTAGGCTATTTTAGACAAATCTTTCGCGAACAACCTTTAGTTCATAATTCAAATGTGGAACTCGATAAATTAACTGTAATTATTCCAATTCGAAATGAATCCAAGCGAATTTCCACATTGATTCGAAGTATCAAAAATTCGACAAGGCTTCCTTCAACGATAATTTTTGTAGACGATCATTCTGAGGATGAAACACTCCATATTCTTGAGTCAGAACTGACAGATTATCCTATTCAGATACTCCGATTACCGAATGAATTTATTGGAAAGAAAAGGGCAATTAGATATGCTTTACCTTTCGCTTCATCGAAATGGATTTTGAGTCTAGATGCTGATGTGTGGTTCGAAAAGAATTATTTTGAACAGCTAGAAAAATTACCACCAGCGGATTTATATGTATTACCGGCAATACTTTCTGCTAAAATTGGTTGGCATTTTATATTTGAAGTAGATATTCTTTTAGTCAACGCCTTAAATTTGGCTGTATCGGGATGGAAACGACCGATTATTGCGAGTGGCGCAAATATGCTTTACAAAAAAGATTTATTCTTGAAATATGATCAAATTTCACTTCATGAGCATATCTCAAGCGGAGATGACATTTATCTTTTGCGAGATTTCAGAAGAAATGGAGCTAAAATTCAAGTCCTCAGTGAATATTCATTAGCTGTTTTTACCGAAACTCCTAATGGATTTCGTGAATTCCTTCAACAGCGTTTGAGATGGGCGAGTAAAACAGCTGATGTCGGCGATAAACTATGCAACTATGTAATCATCTTACAAGGAATTCTTACTCTTGCTTTTGCTTCAAGTATAGTTGTTTTGATTCTGAAAAGCGAAGTCAGGCTTTTATTTCTAATAGTATTTGTGAAGATAGCAATTGACGCATTGATTTTTTTACCTTATTTCAATAGAATGCGCAGAATGAAAGCATGGCTGATTCTGCCGTTTTATGAGATTATTTACCCTGTCTTTTTTTTATTGATGGTTATTTTATCTTTTAGTTTCAATCCTGTATGGAAAGGTAGAGAAATTACTAGCAAATAAGATTCGTTTAGCGCTCAATTTCCTTCAAATTTTCTAGTTTCTTTTTTTCAAGAAACCCTTTAATATTATCTAAATGCTCAATCACTCTCTTGTTTCCAAATTCAAATACTTTCTCAGCTAATCCATCGAGAAAGTCTCGGTCATGGGACACAAGAATGAGCGTGCCATCAAATTCTTTTAATGCATCCTTGATAATGTCTTTGGTTTTCATATCTAGGTGATTAGTTGGTTCATCTAGGATTAATAAATTAATCGGCTGAAGAAGTAATTTAATCATAGCTAACCGTGTTCTTTCACCACCCGAAAGCACTTTTACCTTTTTCGCACTTATTTCACCACCAAACATAAATGCTCCAAGTATATCTTTGATTTTGGCGCGAATGTCGCCCTCAGCAATATTGTCAATTGTTTCGAATATTGATAAGTTTTCGTCCAACAAAGCAGCTTGGTTTTGAGCAAAATAGCCAATTTGAGTATTATGACCTAGTTGCAGCTCTCCATCAAAATCTAACTCCCCCATAATCGCCTTTATGAGTGTAGATTTACCCTCACCATTTTTCCCTACAAAGGCAACTTTTTCTCCTCTTTGAATAGACATAGATGCATCTTTGAAAACAATATGCTTCTCATATGATTTACTCAAATCTGCAATTGTTACAGGATAGTTTCCAGATCGTGGAGCAGGAGGGAACCGCAATCGTAAAGATGAATTATCTACCTCATCTACCTCAATTAGTTGAAGTTTTTCAAGCATTTTAACTCTCGATTGTACTTGCAGTGTTTTGGAATAGGTGCCTTTGAATCGCTCAATGAATTCAGTTGTTTCCGCGATGAATTTTTGTTGTTCATCAAATTGTTTTTGTTGCTGAGATCTCCGATCTTTCCGTAATTCAAAATAATGAGAGTACTTGGCTTTGTA
>CAMATR010000164.1 GCA_945861175.1 Chitinophaga pinensis
AGAAGGTAATTTGCACTCATTTGCAATGAGTTTCACTAGAAATAATGAAGACGCAAAAGATTTGACTCAAGAAACTATGTTAAAAGCTATAACTTATCGAAGTTATTATGCACCTCAAACAAATTTTAAAGCTTGGGTTTTTACCATAATGAGAAACATATTCATTAATCAGTACCGAAGAAAAGTTAAATCAGGTACCATTTTCGACCACTCTCAAGATCTTTATTTGTTGAATAATTCAGGAGACGCATTAAATTCTCCTCTCCAAGCGATTTCACTTAAAGAAATTAATAACCATATAAATAATTTGCATTGTGAGTACCGTGAACCATTCGAAATGCATTTTAAAGGTTACAAATACAAAGAGATAGCAGATCATTTAGGAATTCCAATTGGTACAGTAAAAAGTCGTATTTTTATAGCTAGAAAAAAATTAATGGATTTACTTCCTGAATATAATTATTCACTAAACTAATGTCCAAAAAAGTTACCATTATTGGAGCTGGAATTTCTAGTTTATCAGCAGCATCGTTTCTCGCGAAAGATGGATATGATGTAACTATACTCGAGAAAAATGCGACAATTGGTGGCCGAGCTCGTCAATTTAAACACGAAGGATTTACCTTCGATATGGGTCCTAGTTGGTATTGGATGCCTGATGTTTTCGAACAGTTTTATAATAAATTTGGCTACACAACTTCTGATTTTTATGATTTGAAGCGTTTAGACCCATCTTACAAAGTATTTTGGGACGATCAAACCTCAACAAACATTCCGGCTTCTGAAAAAGAATTCTTCAATTTATTTGAATCATTAGAAAAAGGTAGTTCAATAAAATTAAAACGTTTTTTGAATGATGCCAAATACAAATACCAAGTTGGCATGCAAGACCTAGTTTTTAAACCAAGTTTAAAACTGTTGGAATTCGCCGACATGAGAATTTTAAAAGGTTTATTTAAATTGCATTTATTTTCCTCATTTTCAAAATATATCAGAAGCTATTTTAAAAATGAGAAAATTCTTTCTCTTTTGGAATTTCCTGTTTTATTTCTAGGAGCAATGCCAAATGAAACACCTGCTCTATACTCTCTAATGAATTATGCTGATATTTCTCTCGGAACTTGGTATCCAATGGGTGGTATGTTTAACATAATAGAGGCATTTGAAAAGATAGCTCAAGAAAATGGGGTTAAAATCTTAACTAACCACGAAGTCAAAAGTATTGAGTATGCTAATAAAAAAGTAACTCATGTTTTAACTCAAAATGGAAAAATACCAACAGACATTTTAATTTCAGGAGCAGATTATCAGCATACAGACTCATCTATTTTGAATGGAAATGCAAATTACAAAAATGCTTATTGGAATGAAAGAACGATGGCGCCCTCGTGTCTTCTTTTTTATCTTGGTATAGACAAAAAAATTTCTAATTTAAATCATCACAACTTATTTTTTGACGAAGGCTTCGAATTGCATTCGAAAGAAATTTATAAAGATCCTAAATGGCCAACAGCTCCACTTTTTTATGCTAGTGCGCCATCTTTAACTGACCCGAGTGTAGCGCCTGAGGGTAAAGAAAACCTGTTTCTACTTATCCCCATAGCTCCAGACTTAAAAGATGACGAAGCTACTCGAGAACGTTACTTCAATCTAATTATGGATCGTTTAGAAGCAAAAACGGGTGAAAATATACGTGACTTTATTTGCTTTAAAAAGAGTTTCTGTATTTCCGATTTTAAAACCGATTACAATGCTTTTAAAGGAAATGCTTATGGTCTAGCTAATACCTTGAGGCAAACTGCCATTTTTAAACCATCTTTGAAAAACCGTAAACTACATAACATGTATTACACAGGTCAACTTACAGTTCCTGGACCTGGTGTTCCACCGTCCATTATTTCAGGTGAGGTTGTAGCCAGACAAGTAATAATAGATCACCCAATAAACGACCTTGCTATCAACCACCCTGCCTTGTAAATATGAAACAACTCTTTGACGATATATCTCATGATATTTCCCAGCTAACAACAAAAAAATATAGCACGTCTTTCTCACTAGGGATTTCATTTCTACACGAAAGTCTGCAAAAACCAATATATGCTGTATACGGTTTTGTCCGTTTTGCAGACGAAATTGTTGATTCATTTCATGGATTCAATAAGGAAAAACTCTTGGCAGACTTCAAAAGACAAACATACAGTGCTATCGAGGAAGGCATCTCTTTGAATCCAATTCTGAATAGCTTTCAATGGGCAGTAAGAAAATACAGTATTCCATTAGAATTAATTGAGACTTTCCTAAATAGTATGGAAATGGATTTAGAAAAAAATGTGTACGATAATGCGAATTATGAACAATACATTTTGGGTTCTGCTGAAGTTGTCGGTTTAATGTGTCTTAAAATATTTGTCGATGGCGATGAAAGTGAATACAATCGATTAAAACCTTCGGCTATGAAATTGGGTTCTGCTTTTCAAAAGATTAATTTCCTCAGAGATTTGAGAGCCGATTACCAAGAATTAGGACGCACCTATTTCCCTGGCATAGATTTAAATGACTTCAATGGCAATGTTAAAAAAGAAATCGAAGCAGATATAGAAATTGATTTTAAACTCGGCTACGAGGGGATCAAACAACTTCCTAAGAATGCACGATTCGGAGTTTATATGGCCTATGTATATTACTATAAACTGTTTAATAAAATTAAAATAACTCCAGCTGAAGTTATTTTAAATGAACGCATTAGAATAACAAATAACAAGAAATACCGTCTATTTTTAACTTCATTTTTACGTCACAACTTAAACCTACTCTGATTGAACTATTTAAAGCCAAATAAGGTAATATTAGTAGACGAGAATGATCAACAAGTCGGTCACATGGAGAAGCTTGAGGCCCATACGAAAGGCCTTCTCCATAGAGCTTTTTCAGTATTCGTCTTCAATAGTAAAAATGAGCTAATGCTTCAGCGCAGAGCTTTTGGTAAATACCATTCTGAAGGTTTATGGACTAATACTTGTTGCAGCCACCCAATGGATGGTGAAACAATAATTGAAGCAGGTCATAGAAGGTTAATTGAAGAAATGGGATTTGACTGTGAACTTAACGAAATGTTTAAATTCATCTACAGGGCAAATCTAGACAATGGCTTAATAGAACATGAACTTGACCATGTTATTACAGGCCTTTCCGATAAAACACCTCATATAAACACGAATGAAGTTATGTCATTCAAATGGATGACATTAGAAAATATTAAAAATGAAATTAAACTACATCCTAATGATTACACTGTGTGGTTCAAAATCATTATAGAAGAACATTACGAAACACTATTATCCCCGCAATACAATGAGAGTATACAGAAGAGAGACATTTAATGCTGCTCATCGTATTTATAATCCTAAGTGGAGCGATGAAAAGAACTCAGATGTATTTGGTAAGTGCAGTAACCCAAACTACCATGGACATAATTACAAGTTTGAAATTTGCATTGAAGGACCAATAAATCAGGAAACAGGATACGTTATTGATCTTAAAGAATTAAAAAAAGTAATACAAGATGAGGTTTGTGAGCGCTTCGACCATAAGAATTTAAATATGGATTGCGTAGAATTTGCAAATATTATTCCCTCAGCCGAAAATATATCAATAGTTATTTGGAATCTCTTGCGTCCGCATGTCAACATGGACTTAAAAATGAGTGTAAAACTTTGGGAAACTGAAAAAAATTCAGTCGAATACGACGGTAAATGAAAACTATATTTTGGCACCGAAGAGATCTTCGATTAGAGGATAATGCCGGATTATATAAGGCATTAAAAACACAAAATGAAGTTTACCCTATTTTCATTTTTGACTCCAACATTCTAAATAAACTTCCTAAAAACGATCAAAGGGTTCTTTTTATTCATCAAGAAATAACTAGATTATCAAAAGAATATTCGAAATTAGGTGCCGACTTGAAGGTATATCATGGAGATCCAAAATTAATTATCCCAAATATTTGTCAAGAATTAAATGTAACGGCTGTCTTTACAAACCGTGATTATGAGCCATATGCGCTGGAACGCGATCAATTTCTTTTCGAGAAATTAAAATCTATAAATGTCACATTTTCTGGATCCAAGGACCATGTTTTTTTCGAAAAAAATGAAGTGTTAAAAAATGACGGCACTCCCTATACAGTATTCACACCTTATTCAAGAAAATGGAAGGAAAAATTAAATGCATTTTATCTTTCATCCTACCCTACCGAAAAATACTTTAAATACCTAAAACAATCTCAGCCCTCTCCAATTCTATCCTTGAATGATTTAGGTTTTGAATCTCAAAAAACAAGTGACTTCCCTCCATCAACTGAGCCATTAGAAATAATATCAAATTATAAAGAGACAAGAGATATTCCCTCGATCACAGGGACTAGTCGCTTAAGTATTCATTTACGATTTGGTACGATAAGTATCCGAAAACTAGCAAACACTGCTGTTAAATTGAATGAAGGCTATTTAAATGAACTGATTTGGAGAGACTTCTACCAAATGATTCTTTTTCATTTCCCGCATTCAGCAGCTGCTTCTTTCAGATCGAAATATGACAAAATTGAATGGGAAAGAAATGAAAGCCATTTCAACGCTTGGTGCGAAGGCAAAACAGGGTATCCTCTCGTAGACGCAGGCATGAGGGAACTCAATAATACCGGCTTCATGCACAATAGAGTGCGAATGGTCGTGGCTAGCTTTCTCACAAAGCACCTTTTACTTGATTGGCGCTTGGGGGAAACCTACTTTGCAGAAAAACTTCTAGATTTTGAACTGGCTTCTAATGTCGGTGGTTGGCAGTGGGCTTCTGGATCTGGATGCGATGCAGCTCCTTATTTCAGAGTGTTTAATCCAACGAGTCAACAAGAAAAATTTGATAAAGAATATAAATACATAAAACAATGGGTGCCGGAATTTGGAACAGCATCCTATCCAGCCCCAATAGTAGACCATTCATTTGCAAGAAATCGCGCTATTGAACGCTATAAATCCGCATTAAACGCTTAAATATGTCTATCCAAATCAACGACAACTGCCCTCACTTTGTATTAAAAGACCAATATGGATCAGACTTTCTAGTTTCTGATCAAATTGGACAAAAAAATCTTGTCATCTTTTTTTACCCAAAAGACGATACCCCAGGCTGTACCAAGGAAGCCTGTTCTTTCAGGGATATGCATGATGATTTTCTAGATAATGATTGCATTGTGATTGGCATTTCATCAGATTCAACTTTATCTCATCTAAAGTTTTCAGAAAAACATAAGCTCCC
>CAMATR010000165.1 GCA_945861175.1 Chitinophaga pinensis
ATGTTTCTGCTGGGGATGTTACTCTAGTGAAGCAATTTCGAGAAAAACCAGATCTAAAAACGGCAGAAGAGTTTCTAAGAAGTGGCAATTTTTATTGGAACTCAGGAATTTTTGTGTGGAAAACAAAAACCGTTTTGGATGCATTAAAAGCTTTTCAACCAGAACTTTTTAATCTTTTTGGTGCCAACTTAACCGAATACAACACCCCAACCGAACAGCAAAAAGTAGATTATTGTTTCAATGAATGTGAAGATATCTCGATTGATTTCGCCATCATGGAACATGCAAAAAATATAGATGTCGTTTTAGCGGATTTTGATTGGAGTGATTTAGGTACATGGGGAAGTTTAAATACACATTTGAATAAAGATCAAAATGGTAATGCTCTCATAGGCGAGAATGTTCATCTATATGATTCTGAAAATTGTTTAATCAATATCCCTTCAGATAAGCTTGTTTTACTAGATGGATTAAAAAACTATATTGTTGTTGAATCTGGAAATATGTTGATGATACTTCGGGCTGAGAAGGAACAAGAATTAAAAAATTACCTTAAACAGGCTGAAGTCAAAAGTCCAGATTTCTTTAAAAAATAGACGTTAATTTCCTGAATAATGATGCAAGCCTTCGTTAAATTCTATAAAAAAAGGTTCACAAGGAACCTTTTCATACTACTTTATTTATTGTTAGATCTCTGCACTTGAGCAAGGAAATGCCCGATCGACCTTTTTAAATAATCCTTGTAACACCTTCCCTGGGCCCACCTCAACAACTTCTGAAGCACCATCAGCGATCATTGCATTCATAGTTTGGGTCCATTTTACAGGTGCTGTTAATTGTGCCACTAAATTTTTCTTTATTTCCGATGGATCAGTAACGGCAGATGCAGTTACATTTTGATAAACTGGACAAGTTGGTTGTGAGAAAGTTGTTGCCTCAATCGCTGCGGCAAGTTCTTCACGAGCAGGCTCCATTAATGGTGAATGAAAAGCACCACCTACTTGCAAAATCATCGCTCTTTTCGCACCAGCTTCGGTTAGCTTAGCACACGCAGCTTCTACAGCAGGAAATGCACCAGAAATCACCAATTGTCCAGGGCAGTTATAATTAGCTGCAACCACAACCCCATCAATAGAAGCACAAACCTCTTCCACAACAGTGTCTTCCAAACCAAGAATCGCAGCCATTGTCGACGGTTCTTTTTCACATGCTTTTTGCATAGCCAAAGCACGCTGATAAACTAATTTTAAACCATCTTCAAAATTGAGACTCTTATTTGCTACTAATGCTGAAAATTCTCCTAGTGAGTGACCTGCAACCATATCAGGTTTGAAGTCTTCTCCCAAACACGCTGCCAAAATAGTAGAGTGCAAGAAAATAGCAGGTTGTGTTACCTTCGTTTGTTTCAATTCCTCATCAGAACCTTCAAACATTATTTTCATTATATCAAAACCAAGTACATCATTTGCTTTTGCAAATAATTCTCGTGCTGTTGCTGAATTCTCGTATAAGTCTTTTCCCATTCCGGAAAATTGGGCTCCTTGACCTGGAAAAACATATGCTTTCATAGACGGATGTTTAATAGTGTGGGCAAAGGTAATGAATCTGAAAAAATAGCGAAATAAAAAAGGGCCGGCAAGCCGACCCTTTCAAATAAAGCCAAGTTAGATTATTTTCTTACTACTAATTTTTGAGTAGAAATCGTTCCATTTACAGAAACGTTAACCATGTAAATACCTCCATTCAAAGCTTCAGTATTTACATTTACTTTTTGTGTTCCTTTAACTGTACCAAGGTTGTTGGTATAAACTACTTTTCCAGCTAGGTCTGCAATAGTAATAACAACATCAGAAGCATTTGCTACTTCTACAGAAACTGTTGTTGATGCATTAGCTGGGTTAGGGAATACTTTCAAACCATTGTTATTTGCAACTTCATTTACTCCAACAACTGGATCGAAATTCATTCGTACCATTGGTGTTGAAGTTGTATAGTACCAAGTTTGATCTGTCATGTCAAAATAATAAGACGTATTGAGATCTGAAATTCCTGCTGTACCGATAACAAGATCGTTAGTTGCACCACCATCTCCATTAGACCCGACAACAACTAGATAAGGAGTGGTAGCATCCAATAATTGTTCGTTGATCAAAGGCAATGTTATAGTTGCGCCAAGATTGGCAGTAGCAAGAACATACGGCATCGACTCATCCACGTAAATGAAATCACCAGTTGTTAGATCAATTGAATACAATTTAGCGAAGATTTCTGCTCCAGCGTTAGCATTTGCAGAAACAAATACATCAACAGCTTGAAGTGTCGCAGCAGTATAAATATCAAAAATATTACCTGCCTCGAAACCATCTCCTGCATTAAAAGTACCACTGACTGCAGTTCCCATGTCACGTGCATAAGTATGAGCAGTTACATTCAATGTTGCCGATTTAGCATTATCAGCTCCGAAAGCCTCTGTTGCACCTGAAGTTGTAGTAAAACTCAAAACGTTTGGTGCTGTTGTTATTGCCGGAGTCCATGTATCTGGGCAAGTCAATGTATCCAATAATGTTGGTTCAAGCGATAATGCAGAGGATGTCGTTGTAAAACCAGTTGTTGAAGCATTAACTACGATATCGGGTTGTACGAGTGCACCATTGTTTTTAACAATTCCACCGAAAGTAATAGGTGCAACTTGTGCTGAAGGAACTTGATAGTATGGAAGCATTGCCCCCCAAGCACCAATTGCGCCCCAATATGGACTCAATAAAGTAAGGTCATAGTTTTCAGTTACAACGATTTCAACATCGTCAACTGCCCAGTACCACCCCCAATAATCATTGTCGTCATAATAAAACTGGATCAAAACTTGCGATTGACCTCCGGCTACAGCAGAGATATCAATTGAAGTAATCTCAGGATTCATTGAGTTTTGATTTGGAGTAAAATACTCTGTTTCGTTCGATAGGTCGAAATCCACCCAATTCACCCCATTGTCACCACTAACGCGTACACCTCTTGTTTCATGCCACCAACGGAAATTATTTTGGTAATTCAATCGAACAAATGGCTCTGCACTTAGATCAATAGGCGTTGCATTCGTAGCCGTTGTGATGATTTCAGTACCATCAAAATCAGTTGTGTTGTTGCAATCTGAGCAGATATACAAGAAACCATTCGCAGCCGTAGTTGAAGACATCGGAGCAAGTGCAGAAACAGGAATTGTGCTTACGTCAGATGTAAACTCCCATTGAGCCGCATTAGTGCCGACATTAGCAATAATCCAATTTGCTGAAGTAGAGAAATCATCTTCCCAAAGAATAGTTGCTTTTTCTGAAGAAATCAATTTGGACGTTTTTACTTGTCCAATCATTTGTGAATTCTTTTTCTGCAAAGGCGCATCATTGCGAACCTGGGAAGAAACAGACCCCACTGCTAAAAGGCCAATAAGGCTAATGTAGATTTTTTTCATAACTGTTTTAAATTTGACACAAAGTTAAGGAACTATTTATTCATTTACAAAATTGGATTAAGAATATTATCGCAATGAAAAGAATTAATGCTAGGTCAATGTAAGTTGACTCTTCAAAAACAAGAAATAAGATCATTATTTATAATATCCAGATAAAGAATAAATGCAGTGCAATATCATAAGCCACATTAACTATCAAAATTAATTTCAATTACGGGAAATAGACTTTGAAAAATCAAAATTAACAACTAATCGAAGAGTTGTTCGCCGTTCTTTCAAATTGAAATAGAAGTTAATAAAATCATTTATGATTTATAACACCCTAAAAATAGAGATTGACTTTCGACAATTCAGCCACATCTGCGCAATGGATATAACATTTTAATGTATTAATTTTCCAAAACAAAACGATCAGCCTTTTCAATGTATTTTTTCGGTATTCTAATCGCTGAAATTTGACCATCTGTATATTCAAACGCAAATCGAAACACACACTCATCTGAAAAAATATCCTGCATTTCACCAAAAGCTGCGAAATAAGGCAAGCCATTTTTCCGGAATTGCAACTTCTTTTGGCACCGAAATTCTAAAACCTCTGCTCCACAGAATAGATCTAACGAAATACCCTTGTTAAAATAGACATGTTGACAATTTGCAATGCCTTCGTCGCCAAAAAATAACTGCTGGAAATAACCCAAAGCTTTTGCTTTAGTGATATTTCCAAAAAAAACTCCATCCTCATGCAATAGTTCATTGATTGCATTTAAATTACTTGCTACGAAAGCGTGAGAGAACTCTTCCATCAATTTAGAATTTTCTTTTTGTTCAGTTACTGTCTTCCTGATAATGGTCATTACAATAGTTTTAAAATGTGGTTAATTATCCTCCGTTAGTCAAAATACATACCAAAAATCAAACACCTATTTTATTTTAACTTTTATGAAGTATATTATTCATTTTAATTAAATTCATATCAAATTCTGATAGATGAAAACACTAGTTTCTTGGTACGACAGAAGCGACTTTATGGATGGCAAGGTGAATCCAGAGGGTCCAGTAATTTCTTTTCACGCAAATTTTTTCAAGCATGAAAAACATGTTATTCTGTCTGCTAGGAAAGATGAAAGTAGCGATACAGCCGCAGCACATCTGAGCAACTATCTTAGAAAGACTTTCCCAGAAAGAATTATCGAATTTCATTTTCTCGACATACAGGACCCAATCGATCACAGGGAAATTCAAGCAAAAGTGCATCCCCTTCTCGCCTACTTGAAAGAAGACACTCTTGATATTTTCGTTTCGCCGGGAACACCTGCAATGCAAGTGGTGTGGTATCTTGCCCATATGAGTCTAAATCTAAACACAACGCTTTATCAAACTCGCCCAGCACGTTTTACAACGAAAAAAGACAGGCCAGAATTGATTAAAATTCAGATGGAACGCTCGGCCTTAGGGATTACTGCCCTTTATCATCAAGAAGAAATCAAACGTCCATCTGGAAAAGATTATTTCACAACACCTACAATTGAAAAAATATACGATAATGCAAGAAAAGTGGCTCAAACGGATGAAGTAACTGTTCTTGTGCTTGGTGCGAGTGGAACCGGAAAAGAAAATCTTGCGAAACACATTCACTTCAATTCTGTTCGCGCTGAAAAACCTTATATAGCAATCAACTGTTCAGCTTTTAGTGACACACTTCTCGAATCCCGACTGTTTGGCTATAAAAAAGGAGCCTATACGGGGGCAGATAAAGATTCAATTGGGCTTTTCGAACAAGCACACGAAGGGACAATTTTTTTAGATGAAATCGGTGATATTTCCC
>CAMATR010000166.1 GCA_945861175.1 Chitinophaga pinensis
ATAACGCGGATTTATTAATACCCCATAGGTTATATTGAAATCCTTCATTTGCTTCACCTGATTCTCAATTGGAGCCTCAATTGCCACTTTAAGGTTTGGGTTTTCGGGATGTTTAAAAGGGAATCTTGGATCAAAATTCCAGGTCTCAATATGAGTATCAATAACCAGGCGCTTTTTCTTAAATTTCTCTGGCATTGAAGCCAGTACTGAATCAATAGGATTAATCAAGCCCAACAAGGGCATTGCTGCCATACCTTTAATAATGTCTCTGCGTTTCATATTACAATGCTTTTAAATTGTTAAAAATTATTTTATCAGGTTGCCAGTGGCTGACCACCCGGAATCATTACTTTTTGTTTCGGAAGTTTTGTTGTGTTACGTCTGGCTGTAAATTTAGCCGTCAGATATTCGCCCATTTGGATATCTCCGGAAATAATATCTCCATTCACTTTTCCTGAAAAGAGGTAGATTATGATTTTTCCAACAATTGGGATTGTACTTCTGATCCTTAACTCATTTCCAGCTATGGTACCCACCATATTTTTTGTATCGTGATTTCCTTTATGAGTTCCCTGAATCCAGTTTCCATCCTGTTCGATCATAAATGAATGCTGGCTTGTACTCAAAGCATATTGAACTTCTATATCCCCCTGGGTTAACATATTAATTGGCCAATGCAAATGTCTTCCGGCACGACCCTCCTTCGCAGCACGGTCTACAATATTTTTTTTAACATCCGGACGGATCGGCATAAACTGAGCCGTTAAGGCCCGTCCTACTACTATAACTTTTTCATGAAATATTTTCCAGTTGCGCTCATACTGATACAGGTATACTTCGTTATTCACAATCTGCCATGCCTCCTCAATCCCTATTTCACAGGCACGCTTTATCAGCTCATCCGAAATCCGTGGGCGTCCGTCTTGAAAGTGCTCACCCTTCCATGAGGATGTCAGAAATATCAATTCTTCTTTAGGTATTGCCTGTGCAGATACGTTTGAGCTTGAACCTAAAAAACAAACTAAAACAACTAAAAGATAAAATTTATAATTTTTTGAAAACATATAATTAATATTGATAGTTGGAAAATATAAGAAAAATTAGCCTTAAAACCGAGAGTATTTATGCTTTTTTAGGAAATTTCCAAATTTCCAAAGCATTTTTACCCATAATTAAATCCAGATCCTTTTCGGTATAGAAATCACAGTATTTGTACATAAACTCTAATTCTTTATCCATTGGGAGTTCCCACATTGGGAAAGGATATCCTGTTCCCCAAATAATTTGCTTTGCGCCAAACTCTTCATAAATGGCCTTATAGAAAGGTAGTGTATCTTCATAAGGATACTTCTTTATTTCTGACATTCCATAAGGCTCTGAGTTGCTGATCCAGACATTTTTGAAATGACTGAGTTTAAACATCTTTTTAAATTCAGGCCAGCAATCAGCTGCTTTCAAATCCGGCATACCAGCATGATCCACCACTATCTTCACACCCGGGTAACGTTCTGCCATATCTTCAAGCATTGGCATTTGATGAGGCAGAATATAATAATTGAAACAAAGTCCTAGTTTTTCAGCCTCTTTCCATAATGGATAATGCTCGCTTGAATTTAGCCACGATTCTTTAGGATGGTATTTCGGACTAAAACGCATACCCTGAAAACCATCCTCATTAACCCAATATCTTAAATTATCGACAATTTTAGGGTCATGAGGATTCAGTAATCCATGAGCTACAAAATGATTGGGATAAGTTTTAACACAATGAGCCTTATAAGAATTATCCCAACCATAATAACGTGGATTAATTAAAACTCCATAGGTAATATTGAAATCCTTCATTTGCTTCACCTGATTTTCAATAGGCGCCTCAATTGCCACTTTAAGGTTTGGGTTTTCGGGATGTTTGAACGGAAATCTTGCGTCAAAATTCCAGGTTTCAACATGGGTATCGATGACCAGTCGCTTTTTCTTAAACTTCTCTGGCATAGAAGCCAATGCCGAATCTAAAGGGTTAATTAATCCCAATAAGGGCAAAGCTGCCATGCCTTTGATAATGTCTCTGCGTTTCATATCATAATGTTTATAAAACTAAAAAAAATAAATATCAGGTTGCCAAAGGCTGACCACCCGGAATCATTACTTTTTGTTTTGGAAGTTTAGTTGTATTACGCTTGGCTATGAATTTAGCGGTCAGATATTCTCCCATATGAATATCTCCGGAAATAATATTTCCAGTGAGCTTTCCCGAGAACAGGTAAATAATAATGTTTCCAACAATAGGGATTGTACTTCTGATCTTTACCTCATCCCCTTCTATTGTGCCCACCATATTTTTGGTGTCCAGATCGCCCTTGTGAGTCCCCTGAATCCAGTTTCCTTCCTGCTCAATCACAAATGAATGCTGGCTTGTACTCAAAGCATACTGTACTTCTACATCCCAGCGCCCACTAAGATTGGCTGCAGGTACAGTCATTTCGGGTTTAAAGTTTCGCTTCTTGGATAATACCTCATAAAGTCGATCAGCAACTATTTTCTCTTCTCCAGGCTGCATGTGGCCCGGAGTAATTTGTATTGAAGTAGTTCCATCAGCTTCATCCCGATTTCCTAATGCAATCCTTGGCTTATTCCTTCCTACCTCCTCAGCGATCTCATAGCCAGTAACTGGATACTTAGTAGGATCCCAGATAATATGAAGTACAGGATATTTATTATTCAGATTCACCGGTTCAATAATTTTTGTGCTCAAACCCTTGATACCTGATACTTTAGTCGAGATAAAATTCAACCAGCTCAGCCATCTTTTCCATTCCGCATCATGATCACGAACGAGCCAATCCTCAACTGCAGCCACCATCCCAACTATCTCATCCCGGTCAAGCTTATTATCACGGCCGGGACCATGGTGTGGTGCACTTGCCTGCCAGGCTGCCATTAAAATATTTTTATTTCCAAGCAACAAACCTGCCGACTGTGGTCCGCGAATAGTTTTGCCCCCACTATAAGCAACAATATCTGCCCCTCTTTTCAAATGAATTGGTGGGATTGTGAGGCTTTCTGCTGCGGCATCCATCAGAATTGGGACATTCTTGGGTTTAGCAATTGCTGCGATTACTTCCAGTGAAAGAGGCTGACCGGTATCCGAAGCCGCTCCGGGAGTTCCGGAGGTCAGATAGATCATTGCCGTTTTGGGATTAATTGCCTTTTCAAGCTCATCAGCTGTTGAAACAGTTATAATTTTGACTCCAATATTCCTGACAGCATGATCATAATGCTGTCTTGAATATCTTGGTATGATTACCTCAGTTTTCTCAAATCCGGTAAGATCGGGGATTCGGATGAGCCTTTCCGGACTTCCACCTGTAACACAAGCTGCTGTAATGTGTTTAACTCCGGCTGCACATCCCGACGAAACCATTCCCCATTCCGTTTTTGTAAGTTCTGAAAGTCGCTTGCCAGCCGCTTCTGCGAGTTCATCTAGCTGAACGAAATTATTACTGGCTGCATCCAGTGCCGCTTTTACTTTCGGAAGTTTGATTGAACCTCCAATGATAGTATATGAACCCCTGCAATTTATGATTGGTTCAACCCCCATGGAGCGATAAATATTCTTCTCATCCAGAAATGAACTTAATGTTGTTTCTGATAAACTTTCAAAAGATCCCTGCAATTCACCTGATTCTGCTGCTTCAACAGAAAGAACATTCCCGATTACCGGAAGTAAAGCAAGGCCTTTGATCACACTTCTACGCTTCATTTTATTTATATGTATTTGCTGCTAGTCCGTTGAGATCCCAAACAATCCTTCCGGCGCGTACTGTAAGTTCTGCTTCAAGTTTACGATCCCCTTCGATCCTGTTTTGTCCGGAGTCTACAAAACCAAACTTGCCATTAATTATACTCAGCACTGCAATATCTGCTACTGATCCTTCCGATAAATTTCCAAGATCTTCCCGCTTAATTGATTTCGCGGCATTCCAGCTTCCACGGGCTATTACTTCGGGAATACTCATACCAATATTCATATATTTCGACATCACATTCAACATATTCCTCATACCTGAGTTCATACTTGTGCGATGCTCATCTGTTCCAAAAGAATTTGGCCAGAGCCCCTGATTATATGCAGGGATTGCCTGATTGAACCAGAATCCGGCTCCACCATGTCCAACATCAAAAAGTACACCTCTCTTCTGTGCTTCCAGAACAAAAGGCCTGACTTTCCCCTGTTCATCAACTACAGTCATGCGCTCAGTAACATTCTCAAATGAATGGGTAATAATATCACCTGGGCGCATATGATCCAGTTGCTCCTGTAATGTATATTGAGGCATATGGCATTCCACGAAAAGCGGAACATTTGCAATTTGTGCAGCTTCGGAAGCACGCTCAAATGGAAGCCAGCTTTTGCCTTTATAATGACCAACCCTGGTCCCAACAATATAATCTTTGTATTTCTGGATGGTTTCGGCAGTTTTTTGAGCACTTACTGTACCCATATCAGGTTCAAAACCAGAACCAGAGCTAAATCCGGTTTCAAAAATATTGATCCATGCGAGTACGCGGGTTATGGAAGGATCGACCATTTTCGCTTTAAAGTCAGGGAAGGTTCTCCATCCGGTGGTTCCCGCATCAACAACTGTGGTGATGCCCGAACGTAATGCAAAAGCATCAGGTAGCTGACTGGATTGTCCATCAGAAAAACCAGAATTACTGCCTGCAAAGACATGAGTATGAATATTGATCAGACCAGGGGCAACTATAAGTCCGCTTACATCAAGGACCTTCTTTGCAGCCGAAGCCGGGAGATCAGAAGCCACTCTGGATATTTTACCATCTTTAATGGCCACATCCATTTTGGCATCAATATTATTTTTTGCATCAATTAGCCTTCCACCCTTGAGCAATAAATCATAGTCCTGAGCCTGAGATAAAAACGGGCTTAGCAAAATAAACAGCATCAGCGATGTTATTTGAAGAGACATCATCCACCGTTTCCTGATTTCAAAATAGGAATAGTTTTTGAACCTGTATCTTCCAGTTTGCAACAAATTATTTTCCATGATAATAAATTTCAGAAGTATTAGTTTTTCCAGGGCTGTCCGCTGATTCCATTCAAATCCCACATTATTTTCCGGGCTCTTAAGGTCAGTTCAGCCTCCAGCTTTTTTGTGCCTTCAACGCTGACTTTGCGGACATCAGTAAAGCCAAACTTTCCTTCACGCAAATTAAAAACTGCAATATCTGCTTCAGCACCAATACTTAAAT
>CAMATR010000167.1 GCA_945861175.1 Chitinophaga pinensis
GGGATGGAAAAGATGAATTTGGTGATCCATTGGCAAACGGTGTATACTTGTACCGTGTGAAAGCACAAATCAATGGCGAAGACATCAAGCACATGGAAACAGGCGCAGATAGTCATTTCAAAAAAGAGTTTGGAAAAATGTACATCATAAGGTAACAGATTTTACATGCTTTTTAACAGTCTGGATTTTCTGATATTCTTTCTTTCAGTTTTTGTTGTTTATTGGACTATTCCCTGCAGAGCTAGGTGGATCATACTCTTAATATGCAGTTACTTTTTCTATGCCTATTGGAATCCACTTTATGTGTTCTTGCTTTTTGCAAGCACACTTATTGACTACATTTTCGGACTCTACTTTACCTCTTCTAATAATTCCTGGAAACAACGTGTGGGATTAATTGTTAGCTTATCCCTCAACCTTGGAATGTTATTTTCTTTCAAGTATTACAATTTCTTCGCAGATGGGATCAATGTCCTTTTCACAGGATTATTCAATCATAAAGTCGTGCCCAATTTTTCAATTTTATTACCCGTCGGAATTAGCTTTTACACCTTTCAATCCATATCCTATGCTATCGATGTCTATAAAAAACAAATTCCAGCAGAGCGCAATCTAGGCAAGTTCGCCTTATACCTGTCCTTTTTTCCTCAATTAGTTGCTGGGCCTATCGAAAGGGCGAAAGATCTTCTTCCACAAATAAATACGGCTAATAAGACTTTATCTTATGATCTTTTCAAGAGTGGATTAAAATATGTATTGTGGGGCCTTTTCATGAAAGTAGTCGTAGCCGACAATTTAGCGACTTTGGTAGATTCGAAATTTGAATTGCTTTCATCTAGAACTGGCGGTGAAATGCTTTTTGCAATGATCTTATTTACCTTTCAACTTTATTGCGACTTTAACGGTTATTCACGAATGGCCGTTGGATTAGCTAAATTATTGGGGTATGATCTTTTAATCAATTTTAATTATCCTTTTGTTTCAAGTTCCTTTACAGAATTCTGGAGAAAATGGCACATTTCCCTCTCTCGTTGGTTTCGAGATTACATATATCATCCGTTGGGTGGATCAAAAAAGAATTTAGGTATCACCATAAGAAATACTGCTATTGTATTTATTGTAAGTGGATTATGGCACGGGGCAACTATCAATTTTTTGTTGTGGGGTGTAATGTGTGGCGTGCTAATGATCATAGAAATACTCATTAAAAATTATTTTCTGCAACATATTTATTTACCAGCCAGGTTAAAGTTCTTGGGTATCCCATTTGTTTTTTCATTGTTCGTTTTGACACTTGTACCATTCAGATCCAATGATCTTAATGATTCATTGCTCATTTTTGAAAAAATAGCTGACTGCTCTTTTAATGAATTGTATTTCTGGTTTGCAGACAATCGTTTTTCTCCCGGTCTTTTGGGGCTCTACATTTTAATTTTCATTGAGATCTGGTTCGGATTAAAATTGAACAGTTCATGGAATATTAAAAATCGAATTTCTGAATCAGCATTTTACACCGTTATCTTTTTTATGATTCTTTTGTTAGGGAAAGATACTGGCTCTCAATTCATTTATTTTCAATTTTGATTCGTTCATATGTTCTACATATCATTCTGATTACCGCTCTAATATTCGGCTGTGATTATCTCATTGGAACATATTTTTCGTTTCGATTTGAAAAAAACACCTGCGAACATGCCGGGGGTGACTTAAATGCATTTCTTAAGAGTGACGAAGTGTATGACACGTTAATTATCGGGTCTTCCAGAGTAAACACGATGATCAATCCCAATCTGCTGGGCAACAAAGTCACTAATCTATCAAAACCTGCTAAACATTTTTACTACAGTGTTTCGGTTGCTGATCTTTTATACCAATATAGACGGCTTCCAAAAAAAACACTCATTGTAAATATTGAATTAGAAGATGTATTTATTGAAACAGAAGAACGACTCATCGAAGATGTGTGTTATCTCAAGTATTACTATGGTAAAAATGATTTCATTACTTCAACCATTAATGAACGTGGAATTTTTGAAAGGCTAAAATTTATATTTTCCAGTTATCGTTTCAATGGTGAGAACTTCAAGCTACTTACGAATCCATTACAAGACATTTGCGATAAGAGTGAAAATGGATTTTTCCCGCTAATCAAAGGAAAAAATGATAAAAAGCGACTTAAACAAGGACTGCTTGAAATGAAAAAGTTACATTACACTATAGAGAATCCTCATTTCGATCAAAACATCATTCATCTAAAAAAATTGTGTGATAAAGCTAGAATACAACTGATCTTTATACACGGCCCGAATTACTTCATTCCAGAATACATGCAGAAGGGAGATTTGATCATGGATCGAATTTGTAAGAAAAACGGTATTTCTTTTATTAACTTTTCCAAGCTGTATGCCAACGAATTTCATTTTGAACCACTGTGGTACGACCACCTTCATCTTAACTCCGATGCAGCGAATAATTACACTCTATTGGTAAAAGAGGAATTGAAAAAGCTAAAAAAACCTGCAACTAAATATCGCGGTATCATCCACTAAGTTCAATCCCCCTTTCCATTCGTCAAGCTTCGAAAAAATCAGATTGTTCATATCCTCCATTTTAAGCGGATAGTAATTATGAACCAGTTTCACTAGACGATCAGCTCCGAAAAACTCCTCTTTTTGATTTTCTAACTCCACTACGCCATCCGTGTAAAGTACGATTGTTGTGTTGGGTTTTAGATGCTTTTTGCCGACTTCTATAAATGGTAATTCATCCATCATTCCCAAACCAATGCATCCTGAAGAAAGCATTTCTACTTTTCTACCATTGGTTATAAACGGATGGTTATGTCCAGCATTCACATAGGTTAACTCGCGGGAATTGGCATTATAATGTGCAATAAAAAAGGTAATAAACTTCTCCCCTTTTGCGCTGCGCATTACTTTTTTATTTAATTCTTCAAGTAAGAATTCCATATCAAATCGCTGGTAATTGAACAAGGTTCGAATCGTTGCTTGAAAATTAGCCATCAACATTGCTGCACCAATTCCTTTTCCTGATACATCTGCAATGCAGATAATGTATTCTTCATCACCCAGTGGAATGAAATCATAGTAATCTCCTCCAACTTCATGACGCGGTGTATATTTTGCAGAAATATCCATTCTTCTATTCGAAGGTAGGTCAGACGGAAATAATAACTTCTGCATTTCTGATGCGACTTCCAATTCTTTCTTTATTCGCTCTTGCACGATGCTTTGTCGCGTCATTCGTTGATTTTCAACGGCAACTACAATAATATTGGTGAGCGTTTGAACAAAATTTACGTTTGTCAAACTATCGGTAATTCGCTGTCTATCTTTAATTACATCTGCCAAAAGTAGAAAAGCGAGAGCTTTACCTCTATGATAAACCGGGACAATTACATCAAATTCAGCAAGCGCTTTCGAATGGGATGATTCAATTACAGTAATCTCACGAAATCGATAAAGGTCCCTCTCGACGTCAATTTCCTTGATTCTTCCTTTGAAGCCAATTTTTACTAAGCAATTCCATCCCTCTTGCTCATTAAAGAGTATAAAGCGCTGAAAACCGAGCTGCTCCTTTAAAATAAACTCATAGATCTTGATTAGTTGATGAACCCCCACATTGGAATTGATCGCAGAGGTTACCTCTAGCAAAGAATTTAACTTGAAATCTTTGACATCTAATTGATTTTCTAAACTCTTTACAAGGCGCTCAATCATTTCATTTTCTCCAATAGCTCTGGTAACCTTCTTATCGCAGCCATTTCTCTAAATTTTTCTTTTACTTCAGCACACGGACTTCCAAAATAAGTCTTGCCTCCTTCGAGACTTTTAGAAATACCAGACTGCGCTAAAACTGTCGCACCTTCTCCAATAGTTACATCACTCGCACATCCAACCTGTCCCCAAAGTGTTACATTGTTTTCAATACGCACGCATCCCGCCAATCCAACATTTGCTGCCATTAAACAATTTTTACCCACAACAGTGTCGTGACCAATGTGAACTTGATTATCAATTTTAGTTCCTTCACCAATTCTCGTTACTCCTGTTACACCTGCATCAATTGTGCACAAAGCACCTATCTCAACATTTCTTTCTAAATGAACCGAACCACACGTATGCATTCTATCATAACCAGTAGGTTTTTTCTTGTAATAAAAGGCATAGTGACCAATGACAGAATTCGTTCCGACCACTACATTATCATCTAAAACAGAATCATTTCCAATAAAGGCTCCTGGATAAACAATAACATCTTTGCCAATCTTCACTCTTTCGCCAATAACTGCAGATGCATGAATTTGAGCAGAAGGATCTATTTTACAATCATTTCCAATGTTGAACTGGCCTAAAATGAAGGGATTAAAATGTCTAGTTAGTTTATTAAAATCATCGAAGGGAGTTGCTGAAATAATCAAAGCTTTACCTTCTGGGCATTCAACTTTCTGGTCAATTAGGATAGTTGTAGCTGCGCTTTTTAATGCCTTCTCATAATACTTAGGATGATCAACAAATACCAAGTCACCTGTAACAACCATATGAATCTCATTGATTCCAGTAACCTCATGATTTTCTGAACCAATAAATTGACACTGAATAATGCTTGCTATTTGCTTTACTGTATGCGGGATTTGGAGCTTCATCGAACTATTTTAGATAAAATTACGCTGAAACGACTCTCATATTAAATCAAAGCAAACTACTTATCCTCTTATCCATGTTAATTGCCAAGCTATGATTTTCTTTTAATCATTAGACGGTATTTTACTTATGGATCAATTCGATTATATGTTATTAATTTAACAAATAAAAATCTTTCTGTTATTTTATGAAGAATTTGATTTTTAACTCTTTTTGAGGGGCTGCCCCCTCAAACTAACTTAGTTTAGTAAGTTATTTTTACGGCAGTCGATTGAGATGTAAACAACCATTCTACGTGCGTCTCAAGCATATAATAATTGTTAAGGTTTAGGTTAGGTTAGTTTCAAGAAAAAGGGTACTCTTAATGATTACCCTTTTTCTTTTTTACTTCATTTAGAGAATGTAAATTAAGCGCAGGTAGTAATTTACTTATTGAATTTTGTTGATATGACCTAAATATTTGTAATAATTATCATTACGCAAATCCTTGATCGTCAATATCCATGAATAGGTGCCGCATCATAGTATTTTCAATCAAATTAAGCTTTATCTGTCGCCATAAAAGCAACATGATTGTGCCTCCGATAAAGGTGATTCCAATG
>CAMATR010000168.1 GCA_945861175.1 Chitinophaga pinensis
TGTGTTTACTTGTGTGATTTTATTCTTTGCTATTTTTCACCAAAATGGCGATGCATTAACTGTTTGGGCGGAGGATCATACCAACCGTAACATGTCTGAAAGTGTAGCGAAGACTGCTGATAAAATTGGTATGGCGCAGGTGGTGATAAACAATGATGTAGTCTCTTCTGACGATGCTTCATTCAAACACACAATCGATTCATTGAGAGCTGTTGAAGCAAAAATGCCAGCAATTTCACAAGAAGAAATTAAAGCGAAAGGTGCCTATTCTGAAAGCATTTCTCAATTAGAAAAATCTCGAAAGTATTTTGAAACCTTGCCTAAGGACCAAGTTCCTGCAAAAGGTGAAGATCTTAAACTATACTCTACCGAATTGTATCAATCTATTAACCCATTCTGGGTAGTGACATTGACCCCCGTGGTCGTTGGGATCTTTGGCTTCATGCGCAGAAGAAAGCGTGAGCCGTCAACACCTACTAAAATTGCAATCGGATTAATAATTACTGCTCTATCTGCATTGGTGATGGTTGGTGCTGTATTTGCAACAAATGACATGTCCGCAAAAGCCAGTTCAATGTGGTTGTTTGCGTCTTATGGAGTTATTACAATCGGCGAATTGTGCTTGTCACCAATGGGATTGTCACTCGTTTCGAAGCTTTCACCACCTAGAATCACAGCACTTATGATGGGAGGTTTCTTCCTTGCTATTTCAGTAGGAAATAAACTTTCTGGAATGT
Organism: Chitinophaga pinensis; assembly: GCA_945861175.1. Taxonomy (GTDB): domain Bacteria; phylum Bacteroidota; class Bacteroidia; order Flavobacteriales_D; family Crocinitomicaceae; genus M0103. The sequence continues at coordinate 738 of CAMATR010000168.1, forward strand.
TGTCTAGTTTATGGGAAACAATTCCTGAAAAACAAAATTTCTTCTACCTCAACTTTGGATTGGTTATGGGAGCAGCCTTACTCATGTTCCTGATGCTAAAGTGGTTGAACAAGGTAATGAAAGAAAATAACGTTATTTAAATTTAAAGACCCTTCGGGGTCTTTTTTGCGATACATACTTAACATGGAAAATAAAATTACACTCGAATCAATTCAAAGTTTTGAAGGAAAATACCCAAAACAACTCTGGTATTTATTTTTTACTGAGATGTGGGAGCGATTCTGTTTTTATGGAATGCGAGGGGTATTAACCTTCTTTATGGTTGATCAGCTTTTATTACCTGAAGGTGCAGCTAATTTGCAATACGGCGCAATACAAGCATTCGTATACGCCTTTACTTTTATTGGTGGAATTTTTGCTGATAAGGTATTGGGTTTCAAGAAATCTTTATTTTTTGGGGGTATCGTTATGGTAATTGGAAATATGTTAATTGCATTTTCTCCTCAGGACTTATTCTACTATGGAATAGCTTTTTCGATTATAGGCACCGGTTTCTTTAAACCAAATGTATCTTCTATGGTCGGTGAATTGTACCATGAAAAAGATGGCAGAAGAGATGCTGGTTATGGGTTATTCTATGCGGGAATAAATGTTGGAGGATTACTTGGTGGCGCGTTATGTATTTTTCTCGGAAAATACTATTCTTGGAACCTTTGCTTTTTAGCAGCTGCAATAGTGATGGTTATTGGATTACTAACTTTCTTGTTCACTAAAAAGCACCTAGGACCGATTGGGGATTCACCGTTGTTAAATCATACTAGTTCGAAAAGAATGATCTTTGAAATAGCAGTTTATGCGGGCTCTTTGTTGAGTATTCCTCTTATTTTTATTATGGTTCAAAAGACAGAGTACACTGATTATTTTATGTATTCAATTGGTCTTACAGCTCTGGGATATTTTATTTATGAATTACTTCGTATCGCTGATGCTCAAGCGCGAAAAAAATTGTTAGCAGCATTTTCATTTATCTTTTTCTATTTTCTTTTTAATGCGATTTATGAGCAAAGTGGGGGTTCACTTTCATTATTTGCTATGGATAATCTCGATAGTAATCTTGCAGGACTCACTATAGATCCGAATATTGTAAACAATAGTTCCAATACTTTTTTTGTTATCGTACTTAGTCCTCTTATTGGTTTGTTATGGTTAGGTATGGCAAAGCGGAAAATTGAGCCGAGTACTTTGATGAAATTTGGATACGGGTTCCTCTTTTTAGCAGCTTCTTTCTATCTTTTTTATTACACAAAGTTCTTTTCGAATGGCAAAGGTGTGGCCTCATTGAATGTATTTACTGTTGCTTATTTTGTAACTACAATAGGGGAATTATGCCTGGGCCCAATCGGAATGTCTGTAATTACAAAGTTGTCCCCAAAACGATTATTTGGAATGATGATGGGGTTATGGTTTTTAGCCAGCGCTTTTGGACAGCTAGCAGCCGGTAAATTAGGAGCTTCAATTGCAAAAATAGATGAGCAGGCGAATTTGAGTGAAAAACTTACGGCATATACTGATGGATATTTTCAGTTGGCGAATTATGCCTTAATTTCTGGCGTGGTGTTGATTGCAATCACACCTTTAATTAAACGATTGATGGGAGAGGTCAAATAAAAACTATTTTTTGTAATGCTTTTTCATTGCATCAATTAGTGTTTTATTTCCGTCATTCTTTTCTAAATCTTGAATGATTGCATCATAATCAGCGGGGTTTCTATTTTGAGAAAGTTTATAGGAAGCCTCAGTTCGATATGTGTTGAATCGAAAACAAAGAATTTCTTTTTTGTATTCTTCCACTAGTTTAGGCGGAAGTTTTTGATATTCTTTTTTGATTTCTCGATCCTTCTCATGATGGCTCATTAATTGTGAAAGATGTAATTCAGTTTCTTCATCATTTAAATGGCTTATTCTGCCATAAACGTGAATGGCTTGATAATTCCATGTAGGAACATTTTCATGCCCGTAAACAGAAGAGCTAATATATCCATTTGGTCCCTGGAATATAATCATGGCATTATTACCCTTTCTCAAAAGAGTACATTGATTATTTGCTCTCGAAATATGCCCTTCAAGCACTAATGGGTCTTCTTCACGAACATAAAAGGGTAAGTGAGAGGCAATTGGTTCGAGATTCGAAGAAGTTGAGATTAATGTACCTAGAACATTCGATTTTATAAAATCCAATTGTTCTTTTGGATCTTCTATTTTGAATTCTTTTGGAGTGTACATATTCTAAAGATTCAATACGTTTTAAAATTTAATTGACTTCTATGCCTTGCATCTCAACAAGATTAAAATAGATGCCTTTAGCTTGAATCAATTGCTCATGAGTACCTTCTTCTGCGATAATTCCCTGGTTGATAACAAGGATTTTGTCAGCATTCATTATTGTTGAGAGTCGGTGAGCAATAACAAAAGAAGTTCGACCAACCATTAGTTTGTCCAATGCATCTTGAACTAATTTTTCAGATTCAGAATCAAGTGCTGAAGTAGCTTCGTCTAGGATAAGGATGGTCGGGTCTTTAATAATTGCCCTAGCAATAGCAATGCGTTGCTTTTGACCACCAGAAAGCTGTATTCCGCGATCTCCAACCTGTGTATTCAATCCCTCGGGGAAGGATTTGATGAATTCCCAAGCATTTGCCTTTTTCGCCGCTTCTTCGATTTGTTCTTGAGTAGCGTTTGTGTTTCCGAAAAGAATGTTTTCACTTATTGTACCAGCAAATAAAATTACCTCTTGAGGAACAATTGCAATGTGGTCGCGTAAGTGTTCTATTTCCAATTGTTGCAGCGACACATTGTCAATTAAAATTTGTCCATCAGAAACGGAATAGTAATTCAACAATAAAGAAGAAATAGTTGACTTGCCTGATCCTGAAGGTCCCACTAGCGCAATAGTTTCGTTGCTACGAGCTTCAAAACTTATTCCTTTTAGAACACTGATATCACTGCGCTGTGGGTAGCTGAATTGTACATTTTTAAACTCAACAGCACCTGTGATAGTTGGCTTTTCCTTTCCGTTATACAATTGTCTTTCGTCATCTCTTCCGATAATTTCCATTAAATTTTCTGTAGCACCAATTGACTTTTGAATACTCGCATATAAATCAGGAAGTGAACCGATAGAGGCACCCATCATTATGGTGTACATGATAAACGAAAAGAAGTCAGTAGAAGACAATTCAGGGTTAGGGCCTTGCGTCATCAATAACCCTCGCCAAATAATAAACACAATTGCTCCAAACAGGCAGAAGATGATGAAAGAGACGAACAAACCTCTCCACAAGCCACTTTTTACGTTTAGCGAACGAATTTCTTCAATTGCCTTTTCATAATGCCCAAGAATAAACACCTCGTTTGTGAATGATTTCACATTCGATATTCCGGTCAATGCTTCTTCAATGATTGAGTTAGATGTGGCAGCTTGATCTTGCGCTTTTTTTGAAAGTTTTCGAATAAAGCGTCCAAAAAAGACTGCAATTACGGCCATTACTGGAACTGTAGCCAGCATTATTAATGCTAATTTCCATGAAAAGATTAATATGAATGCAATCCCTCCAACAATGATTACTATTTGGCGAAAAAATTCAGCAATTGTAGTTTTTAAAGTTTCTTGAATTTGTGTTATATCAGAGGATATTCTGCTAGTTAATTCGCCAACCTTATTTTGATTGAAGAAATCCATTGGCATATAAATCAGCTTCGAGAAGGCTGCTTTACGTATATCTCTTAATGCATTTTCTGTGACATTCGTGAATATAACAACCCTGAAATAGGAAAATACCGATTGAGCTGCGAACAAAACGAATAATGCTATAGCAACATCGTTTATATTGCGCATATTGATCAGCTTTATAGAATCAGAAAGTGAACTTGTTGCACTGCCTGAACCACCACCTAAAAGTTGCCCCATCATGAAAGGGAATATTAAACCAACAGAAGTGGATAAAATAAGGAATACCCAACCAATCAAGAAAGCGAAGCGATAAGGGCGTAAATAGTTAAATATTCCCTTTGCCTTTTGAATACTATCTTTTGAAAGTTTGACTTTCTCGGTTTTCTTTTTCTTTGGCCTCAACATTTTTTTATCCCATGTGGATTGCAAAAATACATTTACCTCTTAGGAAAAAATTGTTTTTTTGCTTTTTTATTTTGAAAGAGTTTGATTTTTCCGAAAATCAGCTATCTTTGCAATCCGAATTTTTGAGAAAAAACGCAATTAAAGAATAGTAGGTCATGAAAAGAACGTTTCAACCGTCAGTAAGAAAAAGAAGAAACAAGCATGGTTTCCGAAGCCGAATGGCAACCAAAAATGGTCGTCGTGTGCTGGCGTCTCGTCGTCGTAAAGGCAGAAAGAAACTTACTGTTTCTGATGAGCCAATGCACAAGCGTTAATTGAAACGTTTGACTGGAAATATGTCAACCGATGCCTTTTAGGTAT
>CAMATR010000169.1 GCA_945861175.1 Chitinophaga pinensis
TATTCCACCGCCTATAAACTACTACTGATTATGAAACTTTCTTTTGTTTTAATGGTCACAATTATACTCCAGGCAAATGCCTCGGGTTATGCTCAAAAAATCACCTTATCTCAAAAAGATGCAACTCTTGAGCAGGTATTTTGGTCAATCAGCAGCCAAAGTAACTATGAATTTGTATATGATGCAGCGATGCTAAAAAAAGCAAAAACGGTAGATATAAAATTCAAAAACTCCACAGTTGAGAGCGTACTTGAACGATGCTTCACAGATCAGCCATTAACTTATACAATTAATAATAATATTGTAATAGTTAAAATGAAATCACTTCTGTTTCAGTCACCCAAACCACCAGATTTGATTGCAATTATTGAGGAGACTCCGCCAATTACTATCAAAGGCCAGGTAACCGATACAAAGGGAGAATCACTTCCAGGAGTGAGCGTTAGAGTAAAAGGTACAACAATTGGTACAACTACAGACCTTAATGGTAATTATATCATTACTTTCGATGACAACAATTCAGTACTTGTATTTACCTATATCGGTTTTGTAACAAAAGAAGTTAGCACCAATAATCGTTCTGCTATTAATGTAACTCTTGAAGCTGCAAATACTGCATTGAATGAAGTGGTGGTCATTGGATACGGCACTTCGAATCTGGCCAACTTAACCGGCTCAGTATCTACAGTTAATGTAGAAAAAGCAATGTCATCCCGCCCGGCAACCAACGTTGCATCAATGCTTGAAGGTCAGGTTTCAGGGGTATTTATACATACCAATTCCGGACAACCAGGTGCTGAAGGCATGAACGTATTGATCAGAGGCCAGGGAAGTATGGGTGATTCTCAACCACTTGTAATTGTGGATGGTATGGAATCTTCAATGGACAATATCAACCCATTTGACATCGAAAGCATTAGTGTGCTTAAAGATGCAGCGTCTGCTTCAATCTATGGAACACGGGCCGCCAATGGCGTCATCCTTGTTTCAACAAAACGCGGGAAAAAAGGGCCAATCCAAATAAGATACAATACCTACTTTGGAAAACAAGACCCAACTGCCGTTCCTGATTTTCTTGGATCTGCCGATTATGCAGAATTGCATAATGAGGCAAGAGTTAATGCCGGATTAACCCCAACATTTACTACTGATGCAATTGCGAAATACAGGGCAGGAAATGATCCATTATATCCTAGTACAGATTGGATGTCAGTGATGTATTCTGGTCAAGGAGCTTCACAATATCATGGCTTGGATTTTTCTGGAGGGACAGATGCCACGAGATATAATATCTCTATGGCTTATAACGAACAAAAAGGAGTTATAAAGACCGTTGATGCTAACCAGTTAAACTTCCGCTTCAATGTTGACAATAAGATTAATAAATGGCTGAATATTGGTATAAATACAGCACTAAATCGTGCCGTAAATACCCTTCCACTAACAGGTCCGGAACTTACCCGTGGAGGTGACCTTCAGCAATTCTATAATTCTGTAACACACATTCCCCCTACTCAAAAACTTAAATTAGCTGATGGCTCCTGGTCGGGTGAATACCCTCTGGGAAATTTTGCAGCCTGGATTGATAATGGAAACCTAAGGTCGATTAAAGCTAATCAATTGGTCGGTTCCATTTTTTCGGATGCAAAAATAATTAAAGGACTTTCCTGGAAAAACAGAGCAAGTTTAGATTATACTTTCAGAGAAACTACGAATCATATTTCTCAGTTTACTTATGGTGGCGGACAGGTTTCAGGACCATCATCGAACCAGGAAACTTTGGACAGGTTTGGAGTAATTGATATGGAATCATTATTCACTTACGACAATAGGTTTGGCAAACATGGTTTAAAAGGCCTTGCAGGAGCATCAACCCGTAGTGAGGATATGTTTTCTACGATGGCCTACCGCTTAGGTTTCCCTTCCAATGACCTGCAAGCCATCAGCGCTGGTAGTACAGCTGGACTTTTAAATTCAGGTACAGACAGAAGAGCAACTCTGGGATCATATTTTGCCAGAGTTAATTATGATTATGATGGCAAATATATGTTCGAGGCCAATATCCGCAGAGATGGTTCTTCAAAATTTGCAAGAGGTAATCGCTGGGGATGGTTCCCTTCATTTTCTGCTGGCTGGGTGATGAGCGACGAAAATTTCATGAAAGATATAAAATGGCTTGATTTTCTAAAAATTAGAGCTTCTTGGGGTCAGTTAGGTAATCACAGGATCGCAGACTATATGTTTCTACCTCTAATCACCTTGGGACAGAACTATACATTTGGAGGTGCGAGCGCAACAGGTGCAGCACAGACAAGTGCTAACAATCCTGATATCACTTGGGAAACAACTACAGAGAAAAATATAGGTGTCGATCTTAAACTCCTTAAGAACAAAATCTCTGTAAGTATTGATGCTTATGATAGATATACTGATAATATCTTGACCGTTATACCTGTATCCGGGACATTCGGACTGCCAGCTCCAACAGTAAATTACGGGGCAATGAGCAATAAGGGTATTGAAACTGAAATGAGATATTCAAAATCAAATGGTGAATTTCAGTTTGATATATCAGTTAATGGATCATACAACAAGAATAATGTCGAAAAGTATTTCAGTAGAGATATTTTTGATGTCGCAGGTGAAGGTGGTGCAATTGTCAGAGAGAAGGGTACACCATGGAATTCTTATATAGGTTATGAGTGGATTGGATATTTCCAAAGTGATGCCGAGGCAAAGACAGGAGCAGTACACAATCCAAACGTTGGTGCCGGAGATCTAAAATTCAAAGATCAGAATGGTGATGGGAAGATTGATGGAAGAGACCGTGTGTTTCTTGGAAATACTGTTCCTAAATTCACCTACGGAATGAACCTTGGCTTCAGATATAGAGGATTTGATTTCTCAACTTTCTTCCATGGTGCAGAGGATGTTTCCAGATACCTCAGGGTTCGTGGTTATATGCCATTTATGCGAAACGGTAAAGCTTTAAGTATGCACCTTGATCGCATGATCGTACAAAACGGAGTGGTTGTAAAACAAGGATATTTTCCAAAAACACAACTGGAAGGCGGAGCAGGAGGAAAAAATGTTGTTGCAAGTGGATTTTCAATTCATGATGCATCTTACCTGAGAATGAAAAATATCCAGCTTGGATATACTTTACCATCTTCATTGACAAAGAAGGCATTTATGTCACGTGCCAGGATTTATGTGAGTGGTGAAAACCTTCTGACTTTCACTAAGTTCCCTGAAGGATATGATCCAGAGGCAAATAATACTGCATTCCACGGTCATGTTTTCGGAGGTGCTGCGGGTTGGAGTTATCCTCAGGTGAAGTTCTACACGGTTGGGCTTAATGTTAACTTTTGATACAATGAACAACATTATAAACTGTTTAATAAAAGAAATTAAGGTTATGAAAAAAATAACATATATATGCTTTGGGATATTTGTCAGTTTTGGAATGGTATCCTGTACTGAAAAATTCTTAGATGCCGTACCTAATGATCAATTAAGTGGGGCTACTTTCTGGAAATCGGAGAGTGATATTAACATGGCTCTAGCAGGTGCTTATCGCGGATGGGATAACGGAATGGACGTAGTAATGCGAGATGCGATGACAGATAACGATTTTAGCTGGTTAACCGTTACCGGCTACCAACAGGTTGGTAACGGCACAATAAACCCGCAAAATGTAAATGTAGGCAATGGAGGACGGGTATTCAGCTATGTTCAAATTCGGAAATACAATTCATTTCTGGAAAATATTGAAGCAATGACAATTGATGGAGCATTGAAGGAAAAGTTAAAATCAGAAGTTCGGTTTTTGAGAGCATATGATTATTTCCTAAAAGCCATGTTCTTCGGAGACATGCCTTTGATCACAAAAACAATAGCCTCCACTGAATTACCGGCCCGTACTCCAGTTGCCCAGATCCATGCATTCATATTGGATGAGCTCGATAAGATCAGCAAAATACTTCCAATTCAGAATAACATCACCGCAAAAGGTCATATAACAAGGGGGTCAGCGCTCGCTTTAAAAGCCAGATTAGAACTCTACACAGGGAAATATGCTGATGCCATGATAGATTCTAAAGCTGTGATCGACATGGGTGTTTATGAACTTTATCCTAATTATGAGCAATTATTCTATCGTCAGAATAAAGCAAGTAACAAAGAAGCAATCGCTGAAATTCAGCATATTCAAAATGATTATGCCACCTCTATCCCATGGCAGAGGCTTCCAGCATGGAAAGGTGGTTATTCTGAAAATGCCGTTTCCAGAAGTATTGTAGATGAATACGAGACCAAAAACGGATTGAAAATATCTAATGATTCAACATACGATCCTTTAGATCCATTTTTAAACCGCGACCCAAGATTGGCAATGTCTATTGCTTATCCAGGTTCCAACTGGTTCGGCAGGATCTATACTGCATTGGATCCACAATTTGGAGGAACCGCCAACGCAGATTATTATCTCAGCGACGGATCTAAGTCCGCACAAATGTCTAAAAAATACCTTGATCCAGGAATTCAGAATGCTGAACGTCAGAATTTCGATGCTCCGATTATGGTAATTAGACTAGCTGAAATGTACCTTACTTATGCTGAAGCTGCTTTAGAAAGCGGTCAAAACATGACACTCGGACTTGAATATTTAAATAAAATCAGGACCCGTGCAGGACAAATCAATGCCTCAGTATTAACCCGCGAACTTGTTCGTCGTGAAAGAAGAGTTGAACTGGCATTTGAAGGTTTGAGATATTTTGACATCAAACGCTGGGATTTAGGTCCAACTGTAATGACCGGTCCATATTATGGAAGCCGTCTAGGTACGGTGAATCAAACAACTGGGAAAGTTACATGGGCTACGGGATATATTGTAGTTGAAAATAGGACATTTTACCCCTTGAGAAAATACCTATTACCAATACCTCAATCAGAAATTGACGTAAACTCTAAAATGATTCAAAATGCCGGATATTAAGCCGTAAATTAAAGGATGGGCCTATAATTTTAGGCTCTTCCTTTAATTAAAAAAACTAGAGAATTAGTATATTGAAAATTAATTATAAAACCAACATGGAAAGATCAACCTTTTTAAAATCCCTAGCGGGAGTGGGTGTAGGTACTTTGGGACTGAGTTCCCTGAGCTCATGTAAAACCGAAGCCTCTGCTTCCTCTGTTAATCCGGATGTTATGCCAGCCCAT
>CAMATR010000170.1 GCA_945861175.1 Chitinophaga pinensis
CATTGCAGCGGATGCCAGTGAATTTGCGGTTCAACTGCTGCGCAATCAAATAGGGCAGAAGGTATACCCTGTGCATCGATTGGATCGCAAGACGAGCGGAGTATTGCTTTTCGCATTGAATGAGGAGGTAAATCGAACAATGCAGCAAGCCTTCATGAACAAAGAGGTAGAGAAAAAATACCTGACAATCGTGCGTGGTTTTACCCCCGAAAAAGGAACGATTGATTATGCACTAACCACAGAAGACGGAAAAGTGCAGGATGCCATCACGCATTATGAGACACTTCAACAATTTGAAATCCCCGTTCCATTTGGAAAATTCGATACATCACGCTATTCATTCGTAGAAGTCACTCCTGAAACGGGGCGCATGCACCAACTACGCAAACATTTCGCCCATATTTTTCATCCGATTATCGGCGACCGTCCGCACGGCTGCAACAAACAGAATAAGCTATTTCTCGAAAAATGGAACATGAACACGATGCTGCTGCATGCGTCTGAGCTTCAATTTATTCATCCTTTTTCTTACGAAAAAATCACCATTGAAGCTGGTATTCATAGTGATTTTGAGAGGGTGTTGGGAGTTGTATTTAATAAATCTGTAGAACAGTTAAATAGTTGAACAATTCAATACTGATTTTAATCACAGTATACCCGCACAAAACAAGCCGCCTATAATTAAAAGCAATGCCCCAACTACGCGTTGAATACCTTTGATGGTTGTTTTGGTGAGAAGCTGCTTTCCAAAGTATGTTCCGAGAAAGGCAAAGGCAATGCCGATTAGTAGCGGTGTTTTTATGCCATTAAAATCAACAAGTTTAAAAATAGTTGTCGCATAGACCATTATTCGCGTGATGTCGATTACCAGCGCAATGGCATTCGAAGTACCGATGAATTCCTCTTTGGAAAGTCCTGTTTTGGTAAGAAAAACAGACCTAAAAGCACCCTGATGACCGGAAATTCCGCCGAAGAAACCACTGAGTACACCACCCAGCGGCATGTATTTTTGCTCCATTTTCCAGTTCGATAATTTGGGAAGTAATTCAAAAAGTGCAAAAAAGAGCATGAGTGCGCCAATAACCAATTTCAGTGAAGTAATACTTAGTTCTTTATTAAACAAGACATAACTGTAAATAACTGCTTGTTTCCCCATGAAATTCAGGAGCAGTGCCCCCAAAAGTGCAGCCCCCATTGCGGGTAAACCAAAGCGTAACAGTGTTGGCCAATGAACGTGTTTGTACACCATCCCAAATTTGAATACATTGTTTGAAAAATGCACAATGGCCGTGGCTGCAATAGCGATATCGATCGGGAAATACAGGCTGAAGACAGGCAGTAAAATGGTACCAAGTCCAAATCCTGAAAAGAAGGTGAGCGATGCGCCAAAAAGGACGCTAAGTGCAATTATGAGATAGTTGATGATTTCCATTCTTTCAAAAAAAGTAAAAAATAGCTCAATGATTGTGAAGTTAGCGTTAATTTCATTGTCAAATTTAATCCAATGATCGACTTTAGGAGTGATACTGTGACGAAGCCAACGCCAGCAATGTTGGATGCGATGTTCAATGCGGAAGTAGGTGATGATGTGTTTTCTGAAGATCCAACAATCAATGAACTGCAGCGTTTTACGGCAGATTTATTTGGAAAAGAGGACGCGTTGTTTTGTGCATCTGGAACTCAGACAAATCAAATTTCGATCAATGTGCACGTGCAACCGGGTGGTGAAATAATTTGTCACGAAGAAAGTCATATCTACAAATACGAAGGAGGAGGTATCGCCAAAAATTCGGGAGCTTCTGTGAGATTGTTGCAAGGAGACCGCGGACGGTTGAAGCTGGATGCAATTAAAAAGTGGATCAACAATCCCGATGATGTTCATTTTCCATTGACGCAATTGGTTTCTTTGGAAGATACGGCAAACAGGGGAGGTGGAGCCATCTATGACTTCGAGGAGATAAAAAAAATTAAGCGTTTTTGCATCGAAAATAACTTTCCTCTTCACCTTGACGGAGCTCGATTGATGAATGCCTTGGTGGAAACGAACATCGATCCGAAAATTTATGCAGCTGAATTTGATTCAATATCACTTTGTTTGTCAAAAGGATTGGGCGCTCCTGTTGGATCTGTTTTACTTGGATCGAAAGATTTTATAAAAAAGTCGCGGCGTGTGCGAAAAGTTTTTGGTGGAGGAATGCGTCAAGCAGGAATCATAGCCGCAGGCGGACTTTATGCGCTAAAGAACAACGTGAATCGATTGAGATTAGACCATGCACATGCGCGTCAGTTGGAGCAAGAATTAAACAGTTTAGAGTGGGTGGATTCGGTCATGCCTGTTCAAACAAATATTGTGGTAGTCATTTTGAAGGATGCATCAAAAAGGGATGTCATAATTTCTCTATTGTTAGAACACGGAATACGCATCATGGCTTTTGGTGAAGGAATGTTACGCATGGTAACTCACTTGGATATTTCTTCTGAACAAATCGATCAAACTTGCTCCACTTTGAACAAACTAAAACCATAGATGGAATACATTCGAATTTTCATTTTGATTTCTCTACTTTATTCTTGTTCCTCTGGTGAGAAGGATGAGGTATTGAATATGAATGATTTGACACCTCATGCAAATCAAGCAAATGCCGGTAAAAAAGAAAAAAGTGAAGACAACATCGACTATGGATTCAGTATTCCAATGGCCGATTCTTCAGGCATAACAGTCATGGAAATAGACTTCATGAAAGATCCAATGTTTCCCGATCGATTCATGCCTGATTCTATTTTGAAGTTAAAAATGGATTTAAAAGAAGGCCAACTATTTTATGGTCAGTGGATTTTTGCAGATTCTTTAAAAACGCGTAATGCCCTATTCAATTGGTTGGATTGCTTTGGGACGAATTGCAATACGATTAAATATTTATCTGAATCTCGTTTTCAAAACGATGCCATGCTCCTTTTTGTAAATGATACTTCTATCTTCTATATATCATCAAAGATCAACTTAGATGAGAAGAAATGGCAGCACTATTTGGAATTGAAGTACGGTATTAATCTTTGGAAAACTGTAATAGTTCAGCGTTATGGTCAGAAGGCAATATGGTATTCTTTTGGAAAATATAAAGAAGCTAAAAAGCCTAGTTTTGTATCACTTAAAAACGAGTAAATATGAAAATAATCAATAGAGGATTTATTACCGTGCGCGCTAAGTCGGCATTTTGGGATTGGGCAAATAACTTTGAAGATTCTTTTGGTTTTACTGAAGCAGATGCCATTGAACCGAATGCGTACCTTATTACAGAAGATTTTTTTGAAATCGAACCATTGATTGAGCAAAATTTCAAGAAGATATTTATAAATGAATTATCTATGGTCAATGAGAATGAGGAAGAATGGCCAGAAGATAGATCTCAGGAATTATTTCTAGAATGGTTCGACCTTGAGATAGGATCAACCGTCTTCGATCTAGAAAAAGCAGATTTGAAAGCGGATAAACTATAATTTATTGACCGTTTTAGTTTTATATTTTTTTTTGCAACTTTCTCGTTATTAAGTTGTTTTAATAAAAAAAGTGAGCATGAAAACATTTCTTTATATTAGCTTAGGTTTGATAACAATTTTTATTTTGTCACAAGCCTTTATTACAGGATCTATGAGCAAAATTGAAAAGCATAAATACACTGTATTAAAAGAGTTTGATCAATTTGAAGTCAGACAATACGAAGCTGCCTTGTTTTCAAGTGTTAAAATGGATGCTAAAACCTATGAGGAAACTTCTAGTTCCGGTTTTAGAGTACTTGCAGGTTATATTTTTGGTGGAAATGAGGAAAATGAAAAAATTGCCATGACTTCACCTGTTGTAATGGAAATGGGCGACTCTATGAAAATATCGTTCATGGTTCCATCCAATTACACCGAAAAGGATCTTCCAAAACCAAAGAATAGTCGCATCTTTTTTGAAAGAAAGGAAGGTGCAATTATTGCTGCTATTCGCTTCGGAGGCTGGGCTAATGATAAACGTATTGAGAAACACCAAAAACAACTTTCAGAGGCATTGGCAAAGCAAGGTATAAAACATAGTGGAAAGTTCAGTTATCTGGGTTATAATCCTCCATATGCCTTGATTGCACGAAGAAACGAAGTCGTTGTTGAGTTAGTGGGGTTTGTGATGGGGAAATAGTTTAAAAGTTCAGGTCCCGATAAGTGAGCTATTTCAGAAACACAATCTTCTCTAAATTAAACTTTATGAATCAAGTTGGAATTGTAGTAATTTGGATCTGTTGAGACTTCTTCTCCAACCCATTCTGGTAATTCGAAGTGCTCATCTTCTGAGTTCAACTCGATTTCAGCCAGGTACAATCCTTCCAGTTTTCCCATAAAAACATCAACTTCCCACAAATGGTTTTTAAATGAAATTTCGTATCGAAATTTTTCAATTACTTTTTCTGCAAATGTTGAAATCAGCTCCTCAGCATCTTTGATTGGAATTTCATATTCAAATTCAGCCCTGCTTATCCCATGTGTTGGTCCTTTGATCGTTAGATAACCTTTTTTTTCTTTAATTCTTATCCGAATAGTTTTTTCAGCACTATTCACCAGATAAGCTTGCACAATTCTGGACGGAGAAGGCTTGAGGAGTTTCTTCCATAGGGTTTTGTCAACGAGAAACTTGCGCTCAATTTCCATTTCATTTCAAAGGTACGAATAAGATCAAAAAATATCAGACCGAATCAAATAATCGCTCAATCCAATTTGAGAATTCCTATTTTTACGCTGTGAATATCTTTTTGACATTTGACTATGAATTATTTTTCGGCAGTTCCGCAGGCTCGGTTGAGAAATGTCTTATTATTCCAACGAATAGACTTTTAGATATAAGTAAAAAATTCGGTGTTAAGATGACATTTTTTGTTGATATAGGTTATCTTATAAAAGCGAAGGAGTTTTCAAATACTTCCCCTAATTTGAAGATTGATCTAGATGCGGTTGAATCGCAATTAAAAGAGATTGTTGCGACAGGAAATGATATTCAGTTGCACATTCACCCTCATTGGGAAAGGTCAGTCTTTAGCAATGGGAAATGGCATATACAAGTTGATGGGGCTTATAAATTGAGTGACTTTACTGAAGATGAAAAGCGCAGAA
>CAMATR010000171.1 GCA_945861175.1 Chitinophaga pinensis
GTAATATTATCATTTCGAACTGAAAATTTTGACGAGCCAATCACAGAAAGCAAGTACATCACAGAAAATGTAATCATTTTGGTAATTGATGGTCCACGAATGGATGAAACTTTTGGAGATACGAGTTATCAGTACATACCTAACTTAGCAAATATTTTGGCTCCGCAAGGGGTACTTTTAAAGAATTACCGAAATAACGGATCTACCTATACAAATGCAGGGCACACAGCTATAACAACCGGTGTTTACCAAAGGATTAATAATTCCGGGCTTGAATTGCCGAAAAACCCCTCTATTTTTCAATATTTGATAAAGCAGAAAGGCTTAACCAAGGAGAGTGCATGGATAATTGCAAGTAAAGGAAAATTAGATATTTTGGCAAATACTAAAAATAAGAAGTGGAGAAATCAATATACACCTTCGTCATTTTGTGGGATTAATGGTTCTGGTTTAGGATATACTGCGGATGAAAAAAACTTTACTGATGCGATTCGAATTCTTGAAAATCATCATCCTAAGCTTACTTTGATTAATTTATTAGAAGTTGATGTAAATGGCCATGCGAACTCTTGGGAAGGATATTTAAAAGCTATTCGGAATACTGATCAAAAAGCATTAGAATTATGGAACTTTATAGAGAATGACAGTATTTATAAAGGAAAAACAGCTTTGTTTATTACGAATGATCATGGACGGCATTTAAAACATCTAAAGGATGGATTTATAAGTCATGGAGACAATTGCGAGGGCTGCAGGTCTATCTATCTAATTGCACTTGGACCAGATTTTAAAAAGAAGACAGTCCTTCCAAATAAATATGAGCAAATCGATCTTAGTAAAACCATTGCATGCTTAATGAATTTTTCGGTTCCGACGTCGAAAGGATTGATTATGTACGAATTATTTAAATAATGTAAATTATATGAAAAGATTACTCGTTATTTTTGGATTGTTAGCGTCAATGCAAGCAATGGCAAATCAGGAATGGATGCGTTATTCAGCTATTTCGCCAGATGGAACAACAATTGCTTTTGCTTATCAAGGTGATATTTTCACCGTTCCTGTTAGCGGTGGAGAAGCAAAGCAGATCACCTCTCATTCGGCTTATGATTATATGCCTGTTTGGTCGAATGATTCAAAAAAGATTGCCTTTGCAAGTAACCGGTACGGTAATTTCGATGTTTTTTTGGTGGAAGAGGATGGGGGAGTACCTAAGCGCTTAACCTTTCATTCATCCGGCGATTTCCCATATGCTTTTGATAATTCTGATTCTAAAGTATATTATCAATCCGGAAGATTAGACGATTATCGTAACGTTCAATTCCCCGATCCGATGCTCGGAGAGATTTATGAGGTAAGTGTCAATGGTGGACGAGAATATCAGTTCGTTTCGTTTTGCGCTGAGGATTTGGAATTCAGCAATGATGGGCAATTAATGATCTTTCATGACAAAAAGGGATACGAAGATCCTTGGAGAAAGCATCAGACGTCATCTGTGGCGAGAGATATAATTTTATATGACACCAAGAATAAAACTTTCAAGAAATTAACAGATTTCGAAGGGGAAGATCGCGATCCAAGTTTCATCGACAATAATTCCTTCTATTTTTTATCAGAAAAATCCGGTTCATTCAACATCTGGAAAGGATCTGCTAATGGAAATGCCTACGAAAAACAGTTGACCACTTTTAAGGATCATCCGGTGCGTTTTTTATCATTGGCAGATAACGGAAAATTGTGTTTTGGATACCATGGTTCTATCTATACTATTTCAAATGATCAAGTCACAAAGCTCGATATTTTGATTAAAAAAGATGCTGTTAAAAATGATGTGGAGTCACTTCCAACAGGAGGAAAAGCTTCAGAGTTTGCTGTTTCTCCCGATCGAACTGAGATCGTTTATGTAGCTAGAGGTGAAGTTTTTGTGAGTTCTGTTGAATTCGGAACAACTAAACAGATCACTAATACTCCGCAGCAGGAAAGAAATGTATCTTTTAGTCCGGATGGAAAAAAAATCTTGTTTGCAGCTGAAAGATTAGATTCTTGGGATATTTATGAGATTAGCAGAGTAAATGATACAGAGAAATATTTCTATAATGCTAGCTTATTGAAAGAGTCTGTTCTTGTTGATTCCAAGGATGAGGATTTTGATCCGAAATATTCTCCAAACGGTGAAGAAGTAGCTTTTTTCAAGGATAGAACAACAATTTGCGTGGTCAATCTTAAATCGAAAGCTGTACGAACTGTGCTACCTGGCTCATTCAATTATTCCTATTCGGATGGGGATCAATATTTTACATGGTCGCCTGATTCTCGTTATTTATTGGTTCAATACTTCGAGTTTGAGCGCTGGAACACAGATATAGGATTGGTTGATGTTACTGGTAAAGAGAAAACGATCAATTTGACAGAAAGTGGATATGGTAGTTCAATGCCTAAGTTTGCAATGGATGGACAAATGGTATACTATACAACTGATAAATACGGTATGCGTTCGCATGGAAGCTGGGGAGCAGAAGCAGATGTTGAAGCAGTTTTTTTGACAAATGATGCCTTTTATAGATTTACTTTGAGTGAAGAAGAATATAAAAATTGGAAGACAGCCGAAGAGGATGCAGAGAAGGAAGAGGAAAAGAGTAAAGAGGAAAAGAGTAAAGAGGAAAAGGGTAAAGGAGGAGACAAGAAAAAAGATTCAGATGCTAAAAAAGACGAAGTCAAGCTTATCAAAGTTGATTTGGATGGATTGCATGATCGCAAAGTACGCTTAACTATACATTCTTCCAATCTTTCGGATTACTTGGTCAACAACGAAGGAACAGAAATGTACTATTTGTCTAATATTGAAAAGAACTTTGATTTGTGGGTGACAAAATTCAAGTCGAAAGAGACAAAAATCGTTTCAAAATTAGGAATGGGTGGTTCTAATTTGTTGGCGGATAAGGAAATGAAGAATCTTTACTACAACAACAAAGGCACAGTAAATAAATTTGAAATCGCTACATCTACTCCCAAATCTGTTGATTCAAAAGGTGAAATGAATTGGAATGCTTCAGCAGAGAGAGAATACATGTTCGAACACGCCTGGAGACAGACAAGAGAAAAGTTCTATGTAGAAGATCTTCATGGCGTAAACTGGGATTTTTATAAGAAGGAATACCAGAAAAAATTATTAGCAATTAATAACAGTTATGATTTTGCTGAATTACTTTCTGAACTATTGGGGGAATTGAACGCTTCACACACAGGAGCTCGTTATAGAGAGTATATGGATGGCGATCAAACGGCAGCTTTGGGTTGCTACTTTGACGAGTCCTACAAGGGCGACGGTTTAAGGATCGTTGAGATAATGGATAAAAGTCCATTGATTCTTCATAAAAGTAAAGCAAAAAATGGAGTGATTATTGAAAAGATTGATGGGGTAGCAATTTTAAAGGAATCGAACTATTTACCCTTGCTGAATAGAAAGATAGGTAAAAGAATATTGATCTCTTATTATGACCCATTCAACAAGCAGCGTTGGGACGAATCGGTCTCTCCAATTTCATTCTGGGAGGAGAATTATCTAACATACGAGCGCTGGATGAAGCGTTGTGATCATATTGTAGATAGTGTCTCAGGCGGAAAAGTTGGTTATGTGCACGTTGAAGGGATGGATTCGCCGAGCTTCCGCAAAGTATTCGATAAAGCACTAGGAAAATTAAATAAGCGAGAGGCATTGATCGTTGATACACGATTCAATGGTGGCGGTTGGTTACATGACGATCTAGCCACCTTCTTGAGTGGAAAAATCTACATGCAATTCGAACCAAGAGGACAGAAGAACATGGGGGGAGAACCGATTTGGAAATGGCAAAAGAAATCGTGTGTGTTGATGAGTGAAGGGAATTATTCCGATGCACATTTATTCCCTGTTACCTATAGAGCATTAAATATAGGGCCACTTATTGGGATGCCGGTTCCTGGAACAGGAACTGCAGTTTGGTGGGAGCGAATGATAGACGGCGTGACTGTTTTTGGAATTCCCCAAGTTGGAATGAGAAGTGTAAATGAAGGATATTTAGTTGAAAATAAAGAGCTTCAGCCAGATATAGAAGTTCTCAACGATTATACAGAATATTTAAAAGGTAATGACCAGCAGTTGATTCGATCTGTTTTGGAAATGATGAAGAAGTAAGAAAATAGCTTAGACTAAAAAAGGCTTCCATTTAGGAAGTCTTTTTAATTGATAATATTCGTTATTTCTTAAAATTACCTGCAACGATTAACTCTTTTGTTCCATGTGTCCATGAATAGAATCCTTCACCTGTTTTAACTCCTTTTTTACCTGCTGTAACCATATTAACTAACAATGGACAGGGAGCGTACTTAGAATTTCCGAATCCATCATGAAGCACTTGAAGAATCGCCAAGCAAACATCTAAGCCAATAAAGTCAGCTAATTGAAGGGGCCCCATCGGATGAGCCATTCCCAGCTTCATCACAGTATCTATTTCTTCGACTCCAGCAACACCCTCAAATAATGTGATAATCGCTTCATTAATCATTGGCATTAAAATACGGTTCGCAACGAAACCAGGATAGTCATTGACTTCAACAGGTACTTTCTTTAAATTTCTGGAAGTCTCCATAATCAAATCGGTCACTTCATCGGAAGTGGAATATCCTCGGATAATTTCAACTAATTTCATTACCGGAACCGGGTTCATAAAATGCATACCAATGACTTTATCTGGACGTGCTGTAACCGCTGCAATTTGGGTGATAGAAATAGATGAGGTGTTTGTTGCCAAAATTACATTTGGAGCAGTAAATTTGTCGAGGTCAGAAAAAATTTTCAATTTCAAATCAATATTTTCCGTTGCCGCTTCAATAACAAGATCAACATTTTTTACGCCATTCTCGATGGAAGTAGATGTACTTAGGTTCCCTAATGTCTTAGCTTTATCTGCTTCAGTAATTGCTTCTTTTGCCACTTGTCGGTCAAGATTTTTTTCAATTGTAGCCATTCCTCTATCAAGAGATGCCTGAGAAATATCTATTAGAGAAACTTTATATCCAAACTGGGCAAATACGTGGGCAATTCCATTTCCCATAGTACCCGCTCCAATAACAGCAACATT
>CAMATR010000172.1 GCA_945861175.1 Chitinophaga pinensis
GCAACACATTGCATATTATTGCTGCATGGCGCAAAAAAACGAGAGGTGCTTCAAAAATCGGAAGATCAAAATTTACCCATTGCACGTTTCATCAATCGTCCAAATTTTCAACTTTATTACAGTAAGTCATGATCCATCCACAAATCCAAGCAGTTACTGAAAGAATCATTGCACGCAGCGCAACTTCAAGGGAACTTTATTTGATGCAAATGCAGGAGCAATTTGAAACGACCTATACCCGATCAAAACTTCATTGCGGAAATCAGGCTCACGCCTTTGCTGGGTGCAATTCTACTGATAAGCAGATGATTGCTGGAGAAAGCACACCAAACATTGGACTTGTTACTGCCTATAACGATATGCTTTCTGCACACAAAACATATGAAAATTACCCAGATATGTTGCGTGCGTATGCAAACAAATACAATGCTACAGTTCAGGTTGCGGGAGGTGTTCCAGCTATGTGCGATGGTGTTACACAAGGTCAAATTGGAATGGAGCTATCGCTGTTCAGTCGCGATATAATTGGCTTGTCTACTGTATTGGCTTTGTCTCACAACATGTTTGATGGAGCGCTGTGTTTAGGAATTTGTGATAAAATTGTACCAGGATTACTCATTGGTTCCTTAAAATTTGGATTCTTACCGATTGCCTTTGTGCCAGGTGGACCTATGGAAACAGGAATCAGCAATGATGAAAAAGCGAAGATTCGACAAGATTATGCAGAAGGTAAAATAGACCGTGCGGCCTTACTTAAAGGAGAATCAGACTCTTACCACTCGCCTGGCACCTGCACTTTTTACGGTACAGCAAACAGTAATCAGATGTTGATGGAAATTATGGGACTTCAGCTCCCAGGCTCAAGTTTCGTGAATCCTGGAACCAAACTTCGTGATCTTCTAAACGAAGAAATCGTGAGATTAATTGGCGAACAATCACGAAAAAAATCCATGGATCACTCACTGGCCAGTATCGTTTCAGAGAAAACTATCGTTAACGCGATCATTGGTTTGTTAGCAACAGGTGGATCTACCAATCACACAATACATCTTATTGCTATTGCAAGAGCAGCGGGCATTCTTATCAATTGGGAGGATTTTTCTGATCTATCGAAATTAATTCCACTTTTAGCAAAGGTATACCCCAATGGGGCAGCAGATGTCAACCATTTTCACGCGGCAGGTGGAGTTGGTTATGTCATGCGCACATTACTTGAGAATAATCTGTTGCACGAGGATGTAAATACTATTCTCGGTTTTGGACTCAATCATTTCTTGATTGAACCAAAAATAAAAGATGGCCAATTGATTTGGGAAGAAAGTGCGAAGCAATCGATGAATGATTCCATTTTGAGAGATGTTCAACATCCATTTCAATTGGAAGGCGGAATCAAAATGGTTAGTGGAAATATTGGTCGTGCCATTGTAAAAACATCAACTGTTGCAGAAGATCATCTCGTTATTCAAGCGCCTGCTATAGTTTTCAATGAACAAGAAGATTTGATAGTAGCTTTTAAAAATGATGAACTGAACAAAGATTTCATTGCTGTTCTTCCTTTTCAAGGTCCAAAACAGAATGGTATGCCAGAGCTGCACCAACTCACACCTACACTGACCATTCTACAAAAAAGAGGATTTAAGGTTGCTTTAGTCACTGATGGTCGCATGTCTGGCGCATCAGGAAAAGTACCAGCAGCAATACATATCACACCAGAAGCCAGAGATGGGGGTTGGATCTCAAGAATTCAAACCGGTGATCTTTTAGAATTAAATGCAGTTGATGGCAAATTGAATTGCTTGGTTGATTTAAGCGCTCGAAACGCTCGAACGAAGTCGAATGAGTTAGTTTTCGGATTGGGCAGAGAATTATTTGCCAATATGCGAATAAATGTATCCTCGAGCGAGGAGGGTGCAAGTTTTATATAAATTTCAACAGATGAAGCAGAACAACATAGAACAAATACTTTCAGCACATTCGGTAATCCCCGTGGTTACGATTCATTCTTTGGACGAAGTTGACTCGATAATTGCGGCATTGATTGAAAAAGACATTCGAGTGATCGAAGTTACATTGCGCACAGCTGTTGCTTTTGATGCAATTAAGAAAATGAAAGCATCCTATTCAAACGAAATGTGCATAGGTTTAGGAACTGTTGTAAATGTCGATCAAATGAATGAAGCAAAATCGGTAGGAGTTGATTTTATAGTTAGTCCTGGACTTGAAGAAAATCTTATAAAAGAACTTCAAAAGTCAGGTATTCCGTTCATTCCAGGTGCAGCAACACCTAGCGAAATTATGCAAGGAATGGAATTAGGGTGTTCCATTTTAAAATTTTTTCCTGCCAATCTCTTCGGTGGATTGGAAACCCTTAAAACGTATGCCCAGATTTTTCCATCAATTCAATTTTGTCCGACAGGAGGAATTACAGAGGAAACTCATTCTTCTTACCTCGAATTAACAAATGTTATCTGCGTTGGAGGTTCGTGGATGATGAAAAAATGATAAGTTCTTACCTCCCACATTTAAAAAATTTAATGCGGAATAGTATATTTATAAAATGTCGCTAAAAACTTTTTTATTTTTTGCAGTCAGTTTAATTTTCATAATTTCTTGCTCCAAAGATGTCAAGATAGATATTCCTGGATTTGAAGAACAATTGGTTATTGATGGAAGAATTGATACGGATGGATTTCCAATCGTTATGCTCTCGAAATCACAAGATATTTATGCATCAACAGATTTGAGTGCTTATCTGGCATCATTCATTTACGACGCAACTCTTTCTGTAAGTGACGGCCAAAACACGACTGAATTGCAACTATTCTCAATTTCAGATTTACCAGAGGAAACTCAAAAAAGAGTAGCTGAAATGCTGTCACTTGAATTTAATGAAATCACTTTTCTGCCGATTCAGGTTTATTCCACAACTGATCTTTCTATGAAAGGCGAAATGGGAAAAGATTACACGTTAACTATTAATTGGTCCGGAAAATATTATTCAGGAACCACGTCGCTTCTCCCTACCGTTTCATTGGACAATCTCTATTGGAAAGCAGATCTAGAAAACATCAATTACGGACTATGTTGGGCAAGACTTTCGGATCCTCCAAATACCTCGAACGCCTATAAATGGGAACCAAAAAACATTACAATTCAATCCGATGGAAAGCCAAAAGATATTATTTTCAGACATGTGGATAATCCTTATTTCAGTGATGAGTTTTTTGATGGATTGACCTTTGAATTTGACACACGCTATCCAGAAAAAGACACCTCCTACCCTGACGGTTATAAGAAATATTACAAGAAGGGCGATACAGCTGTAATTCGTTTTTCAAGAATTGACGATAATGTTTTTAATTTCTTTGATAAAAAAGAAGCGCAGCAACAATCAGCTGGAAATCCTTTTGCAACACCAGTGAATGCTCCAAGTAATATATCTAATGGTGCATTAGGAATTTGGGCTGGGTATTCAGCATTGTACGATACACTTTACTGCTGGCCTTAAAAGCAAAAGAGCTCCTCATTTCTGAAAAGCTCAACAGCGTTTTTCACTTTGGCTTAATGCTTATCACCTATTCAACCAAACAAGCTGGACTTCATTTGGTTCTTTCATTCTGTCGGCAAGCTTATAATACCTTTCTGATAGGGATGATAAGAAATCCTGTGCTTTATTTCCATCCTCATTCAATCCTAACAATTTGTCGATCCCCCAGTGTTTTACTAAATGATCAATTATTCCAGCATAATCGTGGCTTGTATACGCACCTATTTTTTGAGTAATATTGGCATAATTAAAATATTGTTGCTTTTCAGTTCCAAAATCCATTAAAGTTGCTGGCATACTAATTTTATTTTTCATCATGCTAACAAAAGCTAATAAACCGCCATTTGGATCCAATTCAAATATTTTAGACATAAAAAACTTGTATGCCTTTTCATGCATAGCTTCTTCTCCAGCAATGGTGTTACAAATCTTTGCCAAAGCAGTGTCTCCTGATTTTTGGGCTAGTTTACCTGTGTTTACATGGGTAATCTTTGTCGCTCTTTCTTGAAAAGAGGTATATATCAAACCGTTGTATGGATCTCCCATTGTTTGAAGATCAACACCATTGTGAAGTAAACGTTGAATAGATTTTTCAACAACTTTCATATCTACTCGACCGCTCAAGTATAAGTATTTATTGAGGAGGTCGCCATGTCTATTTTCCTCTGCAGTCCAGAGCCTTGACCATCTTACCCATGCACTTTGACTTGCCACATTTCGGTCTTCATTAATGCCTTTGAGTAAATTAAAAAAAGTTTGATAACTGGGAAGTGCTTCTTCAGTAATCATGTTCCCTACAAGAGAAACCATAACTGAATCAGGAACATTAGCAATACTTTCCTGCAAAACTTTGACTTTATCAGCGAAATCTGCATCAGAAAAATCGGGTAAAAAATCTGTGGGTTGCCAGCAATTCTCTGGGTCTTTCATCTTTTCATCGATAAACTGCCCAACAAAGTGTTCGATTGATTCGATCACCTCCATTTTCTCTTCAAAAGCCATCCTGATTAGTTAAATAAATAAGCACTTTTTGATGTCGTAAAAATACGGATATTATACAGGTTTTCAATTAAATTAGAAATGTCCTATTTTCATCCTCTTTATCAGTTAGTTAATAAAAAATATAAGGTAGATTCATTCGAATTTATACCTTAACGAACCATCGAAATAGTTGAATTTAATTTTTAATTATTAA
Organism: Chitinophaga pinensis; assembly: GCA_945861175.1. Lineage (GTDB taxonomy): Bacteria > Bacteroidota > Bacteroidia > Flavobacteriales_D > Crocinitomicaceae > M0103. The sequence goes on from CAMATR010000172.1 coordinate 4,743, forward strand.
AAAAACTTTCTACTCTAAGTTAACTCAATAAAATATTAGTAAAAAAAGAAGGTTTTAAATAAACTCTTTGACACTTTTAATGTTTTAATACAAATAACAAATCATGCTAAGATCCGGTTATATATTTACACCTTATGAAGCTCCTGAACAGTCAACTTTTGATAAATTGTTTGAAATTTTTAGTGAAATCATAACGCATACTTCCGGTGATGTCGATGAAGCCCTCGATTGGCTTAATGTTCTTGACAAAGAATATTCCTTAACTACTGATGAGTATACAATGGAAGATTTCATCGAAGATCTTAAAAAGAAAGGATTTCTGCGTGAAGAAATAC
>CAMATR010000173.1 GCA_945861175.1 Chitinophaga pinensis
AAGGTAATTATGGGCCATGTGAATCTGTTGAGATAATCTCATTTGGTGATCAGTCGTTCTGACCTTGAACGCGGTCTGGATAATCAGTAATTATTCCAACTACACCTTTGTTAATTAGTTGATTGGATAGTTGGCTTTCATTCACCGTCCAAGCAAATGTGCTTATTCCTTTGTTTTTAAGTTGAAGCACCTTTTTTTTTGAAATAGTTGGGTAATACATGCCAAGAACGGTTGGTGTGATATGAATTTCTCGGAGGAATTTTCGGTAAGATTTAAAAGGGGAATAGGTGAGGTATACCGTTTGGATCGTTGAATCCAGAGCATATAGTTCCTCCAGTATCTTCGGATCGAAAGACATGTAATAGAGTTTGACATCCGAGGGGAGTTTCTTCGCCTCTGAATAAACCAATTTAGCGAATTCTTTGGGCTTTGGTTGTGAGATGCCATATTCTTTCTCCTCAGATTTTACTTCGAGCAGCAACGTTTTACCTTTGAGATTTACTTGTTCAAAAACTTCTTGAAGCAGTGGCTTTGAGACCGGCAATCCTTTTTGTTCAAGGTATCCTGGATTACCGTGAGAACCACAATCAAATTTTCGAATATCATTCTGAGACATAAGAAAGGTGTTGTACTTCTGTTCATCTGTGATCTCATTTCCCGAAGAGTCTGAACAGAAATCCTTTTTAAAATAGGGTTCGTGTGAAACAACAAGTTGTCTATCCTTGTTAACCACCACGTCAAGTTCAATCCCATCTGCTCCCAGTTCAAGCGCTTTTTGAAATGCCGGAATACTGTTTTCGGGAAGAAGTCCTCTGCAGCCGCGGTGACCGTAGTAGTTGACTTGTGAATATCCAAAGTTTACAAGAAGAACAAAGATGAATCCCGAGACATGTAAAAAGAAGCAAAGGTTACGTATCATGTTTTTCTTAAGATAAATTGGCATTGAGCGAAGAATGCATTTAATTCGAATTGATGCAGTAAGTTTTGATCTACAATTATCTTTTGATAAATGAAAGTAATCTGCTCTGACCATTTTGCACCATTTTCAAACGATAGTCACCCGAAGCAAGCATTGATATATCTATGGTTGTAAGAGCAGTGTTGTTGTGATCAATCGAAAAGAATTGAGGTTGACAGCTCATTTCCTTTCCATCTGAAGCTATGATAAACCATTTTGTATCCTTCCATTGATTTCCAACCGATTGAATGTGAAGAATTTGCTCACTTGGATTGGGGTAAACTCCTATAATCGTTTCCGACAACAAAAGTTCAGAAATAGTTGCGAACCGACTGCACGGATCAATGGTGTTCACGTTAAAAGCACCATGACCAACACTTGGAGTATTTGTTGAAACAAGCGCATTTGCTCCGGTAAGAGAGTAATATGATTTCTCGCACGTATTGGCAGAATTCTGAGCGTCAATGGTATTGACATAATACCAGTCACCCTGAACCTTCTGTGATGTAAAATCTAAAATAACGAAGCCTCGTTTTGTAAGTTCTACGTATTTGAGATGAGGATTTTCGAAAGTAAGAATACCGCCTACATTTAGAGGAATTCCAGGGGAAGTAACGCTCGGTGTAACAAATTCCACTCCAACGGGAGTATTATCCCTTTTCAGATCTATTGCCCAACTTGTATGAATATCCCCGGTTGCAACGACAAAATTAGAAATGTTGTTTTGAACTAAGTGGTCATATAATCTTTGTCTTTCTGCAGGATATCCATCCCAACCATCGGTGTTAATTGGATTTCCAAACACATTTATTTCACCCATCATCACTTGATTTCCAAGAATTTTCCAGGTTTGAGAACTGTTCTGAAGTTCGTTTTTCAACCAATTAAATTGTTCCTCTCCAAGTATTGTGCGTGAGGTATCATTCAGTAGGGGGCTACTTGCAGTTACCTGTTCTTCTCTTCCTTCTAAACGCGTATCTAGCATAATAAGATTTGCCAGGTTTCCAAATTCAAAAGAACGGAATATTTGTGTGTTCCCTGTCGATTTTGGTCGGATAGGCAACCACTCAAAGAATGCACGCTTTCCATTTTCTTTGCGTATATCCCAATCGCCTTCGTCAGCCGTGTGATTTTCAGCGCCATTTGCATAAGCGTCATTAGCTGTTTCATGGTCATCCCAAACGCAGATCCAAGGATAGTTCTGATGTAATTTTCGGAGTGCATTATCCATGTGATAACTTGAGTAACGCAGACGATAATCAGAAAGTTCGATGATTTCCTGCTCCGGCTCCCAAACGCGATCGATAGTTGAGTTCGGAGAATAATCGCCTGTGGCATATTCATAAATGTAATCTCCAAGCATTAAAACGGCATCTACATCATTGCGCTCATTGATAGCATTATATACATTAAAGTAACCAGCCTCAAGGTTGGCGCATGATACAATCGCCAATCGAATATTCGAAATATCGCCGATTGGTAAAGTTTTTGTTCTACCTACAGCACTGAATGCTCCTTGGTGATCGAATTCATAGAAATAAAAAGTATTGGGTTCCAAACCTGTTACATCCACTTTGATTGTGAAGTCTTTCGAAGCATCGGTTATGTAGTTTCCTTCTGAAACCACATTCGTAAAGTTTGGGTCTGTTGCTACCTGATAGTGCACGGAGAGTGTTGCCGAGAAATCTTGCGGAGTGATGCGAGACCAAATGATTACCCTGTCACTCAAAGGATCACCAGAGGCAACACCATGATAAAAAGGAGCGATACATTCTGAAGGACTTACACTCGTTTGGCTGAAAGCAGTTCCAGTGAGTAGTAAAAGTAAAAGGTGGATAAAGATTTTCATGACTCAAAATTAGGATAGCTTTTTATCGAGAATATAAAATTGTGATTATGATTTTATTAATCCTCTTCATTCCAGGATAGAGTAATGTTGTATGAGCGCCGTTTTTTGTAAGAATCTTAACCTAATGATAATACGCATTTCATTTTTTGGTAGTGTTGGTGTGTGAATTTTGGGGAGCTTAAAAATTTTCTTATGGTGTTTTTCTCTTTTCGTCAAGTAAAATTATTTTTATTTATTGCCTTTCTTGGTAATACCTTCCTCCACATGGCTCAGTCCGTCATTCGTGGTCCGTATCTTCAGTCGCCGACAGACAATTCGATAGTGATTAAGTGGCGTACCGATGTCAATACGCAATCGAAGGTGAGCTTCGGGACGAATCTTAACGATTTATCGCAAACTGTTCTCTTAACTAATTCCACGAAAGAGCATGCCGTACTTTTGCCTAACCTGCTTCCTTCAACAGTTTATTATTACTCAGTTGGCAATTCAACCACGTCATTTACGGTTCCTTCTTTAAAGTACCGTTTTAAAACAAATCCTATTCCTGGCACAGCGGTTCCTACACGCGTTTGGGCTACAGGTGATTTCGGAAAAGGAAATACCGAACAGGTGGCAGTAAAAAATGCGTACATGAATCATGATGACTCGCTGGAAACCGATGTGTGGATCTGGTTGGGTGATAACGTTTACAATGATGGTAAAGACGAGGAGTACCAAACCAAACTCTTTGAGTTGAATGGTTTCTCAAATGTTTTTTCATGGCTCCCTTTCTGGCCTAGTCCGGGCAATCATGACTATAATACGGTATGGGACCAGATACATTTTTAGGGATTCCATACTCCAATATCCCTTTCGAGGACCACCAGGGGCCATATTATGATATGGTTCACGTTCCCACTCAGGCTGAGGCAGGTGGTTTTGCCTCTCAATATGAATTATTTTACTCCTTTGATTATGGGGATGTACATTTTCTTTCTCTGAATTCGGAAGTTTATGATTTTACTCAAACATTTGACGGAATTAATCAGATGAAGGCATGGATCGATCAAGATCTTCCTATGAAAAACAAAATTTGACAATTCTTAACAGAATTTCATCTCCTTTCAGTATTTAGTAACATTCAAAAGATGGTATAAATCGAATATTTAATAACTGTTTTTTAAACCAATTAGTATTATTAATTACTACGTCAAGGGTGGGGAGTTATCAAATCAAGATTATAAATAGGAATCTTGCACTGGTTTTACTTTCTAATTAAGATTAGGAGATCTTGAGATTTGATTACCGGATACAGAAAATCAAAAAAAGCAGGCACAAAAGTACCTGCTTCTCGTTTCCGTTTAAAGAGTTGATACCTTTCAGTACTCACGCTTAAAACATCCTCTTTCTTAATCAATAGTGAAATATAAGTAACTGGTTATTAACACCAGCTTCGGATTTGACAGTTTACCCTCACTTTTTAAAGTGGCTATTTCTGCTTCAATCAGTCATGTAGGTTGTCCTTACATGATTCAAGTTACCTTGCCTTTGGGCACAGAAACCTGGGTTTCTGTACTTATACTATATTTCAATCACTCTAAAGTCCACGGCTATATACCGTGCTTCGAATAAGACTATGCGAACACAGTCTTACTTGATCATTTAAGGATTTCCACCCTAAATAATAGAAGCTCTCACTTCCTTTGTGTCTGTCAGTTTGGAAGATTTTTTACAATCTTTTATGTCTGACCTAACCAATACTAAAAGAACGACTTTATCAATTAAGACATAACAAAGATATGTTGGTGTTCAAGGGATTCCATTGATGCGCATCAATGGTGTAATTGATATTTATTTCAACTGCCATTTTTTGCTTTCTAACGAAGATTTAAAAACACCTATTTTGATAAATACTTCAGAAAATAATCTTTCCTTAACATTCGATAAAAAATACATTTTAGCATCGCAAACGATATACAATTTAACCACAAAAACGCTACTAAATCGGTTTATTGTTGAGGAAGTAAGATTTCACAAATTTTTAATATAAACTTCTCAGTAAATTCAAGGGTTTCGAGCGACCTTTGCAAGGAAATTAAACCTTGAACAATGTCTTTCAAATTCAACGGCCGAAATGCCAATTTATGTTCTCATCAGTTTGCTACTTTTTCCCTTCCACCGTTTTTGATTTCTTTTTTTACGTTTTTTGCCTTTAAAACCACCCAGCGCGAGGGTATCCACAAATTCGTTTCCCGCATGTTTAACCGACTGGTTATGCTACCACTCAC
>CAMATR010000174.1 GCA_945861175.1 Chitinophaga pinensis
GTTCTGACGAGCAGAAGCAACAGCTTTCAAATAGAAGCCTTGAGCGCTTTCTTTGTCAGATGATTTATCCAATGTCTTAACTGCATTATCAACTGAATTATTCAATATTTCAGCCAATGCTTTGTTGAAAGAAACATCAGATCCAAAGCTAGAAACAGCTTCAGGATATTTCCCAGCCATAATGTGCAGTATTCCTGAGTTGTAACCAACTTCGTTTCCAGCACCTTTCGCTGCTGTAAACAATTGTTTTGCTTTCGCACGGTCTCCAGATGCACCAGCACAAGCTCCCAAATTGTTTTTGGAAATAGAATTGTCGTTTAAGCTATTTGCTTTTTCAAAATGAGACTTAGCGTCTGCAACTTTGTTCTGCATGTAAAGAACAGCACCAACATTGTTGTGTGTTCGTGCATCCTCAGGATATTTATTTTGCGCTGCTGTGTAAATTTGAAGCTTAGTATTCAAATCATTGGTTAATGTTGCAGCAAACAACAATTCTTCCACTTTAAGAGAATCGGGCGTTGTTGTAGAAATTGTTTTCAACTCCTCATCTGTGTAACCTGTTAAATCGTAAACGATAGAAATTTCAGCACGTCGAAGTTTAGGGAATATATTGTCATCCAAATATTTAAATGTTTTACCCATATTTCTCATTTCAGTCTCACGAGTAACAGGATCAGAATGCATTTCTAATACACGAATAACAAGATTTTTCTCATCTTCATTCATTGCAGAACCTTGTAATTCTTTTTTGAAACCTTCATAATCTTCTCCACGCCCGTTCAAGCTGAAAGAAATTGTTTCTATAGAAGCGTTTTTGGAGGCTTTTGCAAGACCTAAAGCAGCCTGTTTCGCAGCTTCAGCGCGATCGGTAGAAAGTGTGTTGTTCTTGTTTTCTTCTCCTTCAGGTGAAGCGTATGCGGCAATGTTAAATGCTTTAATTGCAATTTTAGGATTTATTTTAGCCGCAACTAACCAGTTTGAAAAAGCAACGATATCTTTATCTTTCAATTCAGCAGGAAGAACAACCGATTTACCTCTTTCATAATTAAACTGTGCTGTAAATGTCTGTTCAGTCAAACGAGTGAATTGATCTTTTTCCAAAATCACTTTATAATCTTTGTTAACAAGGTATGGAGTGATAATTGTTCCGTCGGCAATTTTCTTGTCTTGGAAAATACCCGGCTTTTCTTTTTTCCCTTTACTCACTTTCCCTGTAACCATTAACTCAGTTACTTCCATCTCTGGTTTGTAAGCAACAAGATCATCGTAAACAAAAGTACCACCCGATTTAAAGTTTATAACTGAGCCGTTCCCAGTTACTTTTTCACCTTGAACAATAACTGTCTTTAGGGCTGTGGTCCCTAACATTGGAGTGATTTCTGCACTCACTTTTTTTCTTATTCCTTTAACAGGAAAAGTAACGTCAACATGCACTCTAACTGAGTCTCCATGCATTTCTAGCGGACTTGGCGTTACTTTGTATTCAAGATCTTTCAAAAGGTCACAACTTGTCACGAAATAACTTGCAAAAGCAATAAGGGCAATACCTTTTAGGCTTTGATTTTTCATATTTAAAATTAAATTTTACCTATTTAGAGGGCAATATTAAGCAATAATTTTGTTTTTGATACCAAAAATGAAAATTAAAATCAATAAACTAGTAGAGCTTCAAGTTTTTTTATTTCAGAGTTATCGCCGCATAAAACGAGAATTTCTGAAAGATGTTTCAAATCACTAGGATCGCTTAGATCTTGTTGAATTTCTATTATCGGTAAAAGAACAAATTTTCGTTCTCTATATCTTGGGTGTGGAATTTGAATAAAGTCCGTATTTATTATTAAATTATTGAAGAAGATAATATCAATATCCAGAGGTCGTGAAGAGTATTCGTTGATCTCTTGCCTTACTCTGCCCGCTTTTTTTTCTATATCCATTAAAGAACTCATGAATTTTTCCACGGAGTTAAAGGTATTTCCTTTAATTGCAGCATTATAAAATTTCTGTTCTGCGGAGAATCCTATAGGTTCACTTTCATATATGCTGCTTACTGAGATGATTTCACAATCAATGGCTGACAATGAATTAATTGCGAATTGTAAATTTGAAAGTCGATCTCCAAGATTACTTCCTAAACTTAAATAGAAAGTGTTTTTTATTTCCATTCAAAAGTTTCAACCATTTTTAAGAGATCAAGCTTCAGATAATCTAGGCTTGGTTTTAAGGAATCGTAGTTAGGAGGGGAATTGAAGTAAACAACTCCGCTTACAAAACGTGAGGTGGAATCTGTTAAATAGAATTGATAAGGTGAGGCAACATCTCCTTTTAATTCGAAAAAAGTCCCAAACACTCTTTTTTTCGCATTAATGAGACGGAAATCTTCAATTGCTGTTGCTTTTAATTTATGCTCATCTACTTTGTCATTTGCATAATTTACATAGGTAGACAATGGTTCTGTCATATTAATGAAAGAAAAATGAATAGTCCCATTTAGTGGTCCTAGCTGAATGTCTTTGTGGCACGTAGATGCACCTAAAGAGTCAACAACATCTTTTACAGTAAATATTTTTGCAGACTGAAAGGTGTAGCCACAATTACCATTGTAAGTGCTGTACTGATGTGATGGTAATTCCAAACGGAGGTATGTAGGAGGTTTTGGGACAGGGATTTCATTTGTTGAACATCCTGTCAATATCAAAAGCAGAGCAATGTATTTTTTCATTTTTCTTCTAGCAATATAACTTTAATCAATTTGATTCTTCGTTTGTCGGAAGATTCCACAATCATTTTAACCTTGTCAAAATTAACGTATTCATTGTTTTTAAGAATTCGTCCAGCTTGTTCTACTATGAAACCGCTAAGTGTTTCAGAATTGCCTTTGTTTTGCTCAAAAAGTTTACCGTCAATTTCAGTTAATTTATAAAAATCCACTAATGTTGTTCGTCCTTCAAAAACAAATGTGTTTTCATTTATCCTCTTGAATACAATTTCCTCTTCATCGAACTCATCTGTAATGTCACCCACAATTTCTTCTAAAACATCTTCTAGAGTAACAATGCCTGATGCCCCTCCATATTCGTCCACTACAATAGCCATGTGCATTTTCTTTTCCTGAAATTCTTTAAGAAGATCATCTATCTTTTTATTTTCGGGAATAAAAAAAGGTTTCCTGGTCAATTCCTGCCAATTAAAGTCTTCATCTTTAGATAAATGAGGAAGTAAGTCTTTAATATACAGGATACCTGTTACATTGTCAATAGACCCTTCAAAAACAGGTACACGAGAATAACCAGCATCTAAAATTAATGTCAATAATTCTTTGTAGTCTGCACTTTCTTCAATTGCAACAACATCCATTCTTGAACGCATAACTTGACATGCCTCAGTGTTTCCGAACTTAACAATGCCCTCCAGTATTTTATGTTCTTCCTCTGAGGTATTTTCCTCCTTCGTTAGCGCAAGAGCGTGCTCAAGTTCGTCAGAAGTTATCTTAATGCTTCTTTGTTTTGCGTTTTTTTGAATCAGATTAGTTCCATGAACCAAGAAATTTTTTAGCCAAGAAATTGGTGGGATTGATTTCAAAGTAATTATTGGTAACGCCATTATTTTTGCCGTTTTCACCGAATTGCGTGAGGAGTATATTTTTGGTATTACTTCTCCGAGTAATAACATAGTAAATGTAATACCTATGACTTCAATTAAAAATCTTAAAGTTTCATTGCCATTATTGGTCTGACCGAGTATCTTTTTGATTAAGACACTAGAAATAATAGCAATTCCGACATTTACAAAGTTGTTGGTAATCAATAAAACAGCAAGTAATTCTTTTGGATTTTCTAATAGTTTTAATACTTGTTTGGATAGCTTGCTAGCTTCGGTTCTTAAATTCTCTTTTTCTTTCGGCCCAATGGAGAAAAATGCAGATTCAGATCCCGAAGCCAATGCTGAGAAGATGAGTAAAAGAGCCAAAATAACGAAATAGATTACCATCTTAAATACTTGTTAGGGGCTTTTACTGAAGAAAAACAGCTTTGTGTAAGTCGGTCAATATTGGGGGGGTCAATTAAATCCATTTTATATTAAAAGGGTGTGTCATCTAAAGGGTCAGGCGATAGGTCGCTCATTTTGCTTGGTGGATTGGGGGCACCTTCATTTGAATAAGCTGTTTTAGACATATTGTCATAGCTGATTGTCTCGTTCCGAGAGAGCATTGTTATATCATCAGCAATAATTTCTATTGTATATCGCGTGTTACCACTTTTGTCTTGCCAGGTTCTTTTTTTTAGCTTTCCTTCCACGTAAACTTTCATTCCTTTACGTAAATATTTTTCAGTTATTTCCGCAAGCTTCCCCCATGTTACTATATCATGCCAATCAGTCAATTCTTTTTTTTGACCAGTCACTTTATCTGTTATTACATCAGAAGTTGCCATAGAAAAATTAGCCAACATACCACCGTTCTCAAGTCTCCTAACCTCTGGGTCGGCACCGATATTCCCAATCAAAATAACCTTATTGACACTGCCTGCCATTACATGTTTGTTTGGAGCAAAGATAAAGTTTATTTAAATGCCTTGATTTTAAGCTTGAAAAGATGTCAACAGATTGATTTAAGTATCTGCTTCGAGAAATTTATCAATTAGTCGTGGTAAGGGGTATTGATGTAAATCTTTAAAGTTTATGGTTGTATATTCTTGATGAAGAATTGTATCTGTAAGTTCGAATTTATAAAATCTAGCATGAATCTTTTGATGTGATAGGATATGAATACATTCCTCAGAAATATAATTCGCATTTTTTGATTTTAAGCGAAAATTCAATTCTGTTGGTATTTCAGGACCATCCGTTTCTGTCAAAGGAAATTGATAAAGATGCTGCCAAATGTCTTTTTCCATTCTTTTCTGAAGAACAATTTCTGTTTGATTAACTAAAACCAAAAAATGAAAATACCGATTCTTAACCTTTATTTTCTTCGACTTTACAGGTCTAAAAGCAATTGTATTCTGAGCCAGTGATAAACATTTTGTGGATAAAACACAATTTGAGCATTTAGGCTTGGCTGGCATGCAT
>CAMATR010000175.1 GCA_945861175.1 Chitinophaga pinensis
GGATAAAGATACTTATTACAATTATGGAGGCTGGGTCCATTAAAATTTGAAGGGGATTTGGTAGGTTCATTAATTTATCAATCATAATATTGGCGTTTGATTAGTATTTACAAATTTGCCTATAACTAGTTTATACCCGCTATAAACTTGCGCTTATACAACCATATTTGGTTTGCTTTGGGAAGTTTTATAGCGTATAATCGCATAAAGATAAAATAATTTATAAGTCGTCAAAAGGGCTCTTAATCAATTGAATATTCTTTGTGCTGACATGGGTGTAAATCTCCGTTGTCTTAGAAGAATTATGCCCGAGTAATTCTTGAATATACCTGAGATCGGTTCCATTTTCTAATAAATGAGTGGCGTAACTATGCCGCAGCCAATGCAAGGTTACCGGCTTTTTAATAGATGCTTTTTCCAAAGCATGATTCAATACAAGCTGAATACTTCGTTCGCTGTATTTGTCTCCAGCCTTTTGCCCCTCAAACAACCAAGTCATAGGTTTATATGCCTTATAATACTCGCGAAGTATATCAATGATCTTCTCACTTATCGGAACAACCCTGTCCTTTTTGCCTTTCGACTGCCGGATCAATAGTAGTTTTCGATCCGAATGCACATCTTTCAATGTTAAATTCAATAATTCACTTCTACGCAAACCGCATGCATAGATCAAGCTGAGCATCGCGCGGTGTTTTAAATTTATAGGTGCTTCAAGAATCGCTTTTACCTCTTCTTTACTGAGTACATTTGGCAAGCGTTTTTCGCTCCTCGGCCGGTGCAAATTGTCGAGCTCCATGTTTTTATTGAAACGTTTCCGGTAAAACAACTTAATGGCATTGATCACCTGGTTTTGAAAACTCGAAGACAATCCTTTTCTCAAAATATAGTCATTGTTGAATCGGATCACATCGTCAGTATCCAATTCATCGATGCGTTTTTCTGAGCAAAACCTGAAAAAAGTCTTCAACGAATCACTGTAGGTTTTGATCGTATTCGGGCTGTATCTTTTAGATCGTAAGTAGTTTTCAAAATGAAGAAGTTGTTCCATATGCGCTTCAGTTAAAGCGGTCATTTCAGATGGGTTCGTATTCGAAACAGAATTCACTTTGCTATGGAATACTTGGCTCGATTGTCTGCTCTTTGCGTTGGTGACTGATTCTAAATTTACCCAAGCAATGCCTCGAAATTCTGAAAGAAGCAAATGAAGACTTTGGGGTTCATCAGGTAGCTGCCACATTTTCTTTTCCTTATTCCATTCAATGTGTGGCAGTGTTCTTAGTTTGCTGTATAGCTCATGGTCGAAAGCATGCTTCACAAAAAGCTTATTCGTTCCTTCGGAACGAGATACGTTGAGTTGTTTCATTGGGTAAAGTTTTCTTACTTGAAGATAAGAAAAAAATAGGAGGTTCCAAAGGCTATTTTAAGTTCAAAGAAATATTCTAGTGAATAAATTTTAGTCTTGTATCTTTTTCTTCAGGCGAAGCTCAAGTGCAATTACCATAGCACACATACCCCAAATAGGAATAGCGGCTTTATCTGTATCGAGAAAGTTATTGAGAATTCCGTGTACAAAATAGGTGGTCAAGGAAAGGATTATAGCCAACAACAAAGTACGGATTTCAGTGTCTTCTGCGGGCCAACGATTGTAAAGTGTGATGCCCTTGTAAAAGATGGCAACTACCATTCCTATCATTAGAAGCATACCGATTAATCCCATTTCGGCTAATGGTCCTAAATATTCACTATGTGCATTCCCTAAGTCTCCAAAATTGGTGGAAATAATCGTAAGGTTCTCGGGGTGCTGGAATCGAGCATATTCAAAAGAATATGTGCCAGGGCCAAAACCAAAAAACGGGCGTTCTTTGAACATTTCTATAGCGCAGGTCCATCGATTTATGCGCTCGAGGTTGGAAGCATCTGTCGAAACATTTGTTGCGGATTGTAATCGCTCACCAAATTCTTCTGTCGTATGCTCGTATTTATTTCGTTCAAGCTCCATTTGAATGGCATCCCAGGAAAAGAATAGGATAATACTACTTATCATTACAGTAGTGGCAATAACCGAGAAGCGAACGCGAAATTTAATCAATATCAACACTCCTAAAGCCGCCATTATACTTAGCCATGCAGCCCGAGTATAAGAAAAATAGAGGCCGATTAAGCTAATGAAAATAAAACCAATGGCGACTGCCTGAACGAGTGGTGGATGTTTCTTTGAAAGATACAATCCAAAAAGCAGTGGAACAACCAAGGCGACAATTGCTCCATAAATTGTATGATCTTTGAAAAAAGGCCACATGACCCAATGACTTTCTTTTTCACCAAAATTATAGCCTGCGTGTAAAATCAGCGTGTACGAAATGGAGATTACCATTCCTATCGCAAATAACCACAGGAAAATGCGGATGTTCTTTGTTTTGCTAAAAAAGTAACTTCCTAAAAGTAAAATAGGAATTATAAACCACAAACGGGAGATCAAGAATTTAATTGAAACGAGAGGATTAGAACTCGTAATGGATGTAATTAATACCCAGCATAGATATAAGCCAACCACAATCACAATTGGATTTTTCCATATTTCAGAGTGAATTAATGGTTTTTTAATTTGCAGAACCAAGAAAAGCAACATAAAACCAACGAGCAATGGTTCTGTTGGAATAAATAAACCAAAGCTATCCGTCCATTCTTCAATATTAATGGACAATGGAGTAAAAAAGGCTAAGCTTAAAAATGTCCATTCCGAATAGTAAATGGCAAAGTAAACTGCGAGCAAACCAAATGGAAACAGCGTGAAATAAGATTGATCTTTCCAAATCAGGAAGATGGAAAGTAGAATGTAGGCGAGTCCAGCAAGCAGGTGCCAACTATATTGCCTAATGAATTGCACCTTACGAAAGTTTCTTCAGCTCGTTTAAACGATCTGAAATGAGCAACGTGAATAACGTAAATACAAATGCTCCAATGGTAACTAAAAGAACAATAATCAATCGCTTCGGCTTGTCTTTTTTGTCTGCGACAACTGCGCGCTCTACAACGAATTTATGGTTGAAAATAGAGTATGCGTCAGATTCAGCTTGTTCGTATGATACTTTAAAGAGTTCGAGTTGTGTGATTTTCTCTTTCAAGGAGAAATCAAGGGCATCGAAAGTAGAACCATATTTATTGTTGACATCAATGATTTTCTTGATTTCAGTTTTATCTGCACCACCTGCACTTACCAATGCTTGAAACAATTCTGTTCGCCCATCTAAGGACATTACACCCATAGCGCTCAGTGTATCAAGACGATGCACCAATTCCTCTCGTTCTTTTTCCAGCTGCTCTTTTTTACGTTTGTTAATTTCATAAGCTGGCCAGGTTCGTTCTGCTACCATGTTGTTTTTCACAGTATCGATGAGGTCAACGATTTTATTAGCCATGTCAGCGGCCAATTTCGCGTCACGATCGAGTACATCGATTTGGATGGATCCGTATCGTGTGCGAACAAACAAGAAATTGTCGTTATACGCTTTCACTAATTTATAATACTTATTGGCGTCATTTCCATCAATATCGTAATGTTTCATCAGATCAAATTCATAAACAATTTTATCTCTAATGCGCGATGACGATAGAATTTGAACTAGCTGTTCTGCTTGTTCTTCCTCACCGAAATCCATCGCTGCTGCTTTTGCATTTCGCTGTTCCGAGAAGGAAACGGTGCTTGTGGCCGCGGGGAAAACGATCGCCGTAGACCTGAAAATGGGAGTCATGACAAATGATGCAATCAAAGCAACCACACCAGCAACGCCGGAAACTATCATTAGAATTTTGCGTTTTTTCCAAATGTAAATAAGCAGGTTTTGTCTTTGATTTTCCAGTTCTGTTGTTTGTTCAACCATTCTCTTTTCTTTTAAGAAGTGCGAAATTAGTTAAAAATCCGTGCTTTCAGGGACTGAAAATGATTTTTTGACTGACATTAAAACTAAAAAATGAGCGGAATATTTTATTGAAGTAGCAACTTCTAATTATTTTCTCGGAAGGTACGCAAGAGTGTTGGCAAATCAATTAAACGAATGATAAATAAACCAATCGTTCCAACAAATAGCATAAGCGGTAATAATAAGGAGCTTTTCAACCAAATTTGGCTGCAACAAAAAAGAAGAGCAGCAAAAGCTATGTAGTTGTGAAGATGAAGATTGCGCAGAGTTATCCTGAAGCGATAAGCACAAAGAATAAGCAGCGATATTGCCATAAGCGTTTGTGTTATTAAACAGGCCAAGGCAGCGCCTTTAGCGCCATAAACGGGAATGAGGAGTATATTCAGGAATATATTCAGGATTACGCCAATAAAAGCAATTAGATTCATCAATTTTAGCTCACCATTTGCAGTTAATAAAGTACCGAAAATTAAACTTGTTGACATACCAACAAAGGCCCACATAATCAATTGAAAAGGGAGAATTGTTTCAGTGATGTCTGCACTATAGATTGCTGATAAAATAATTTTGGCATTGAAATGGCACAAGAAAGCGATGAAAATAGAGCCACCTATAAGCAGTTTCCCTGCGGTTTTCAGCACTGGCAGCACTTTCTGTCGGTCTTCTTTTAATGTGCGGGAAAAAAGAGGTAAAAGCAGATTGGCGAAGATCATTCCAAACATGTAGAAAGCGTCCAATAAGCGAAATCCTTTTGCATAAATACCAGACTGAAAAGCACCATTAGGATGCAATCGTTCCAATAATACCGAGTCACTTCGTGTGTAAAGCATCATCAATAAAAACAGTAAAGCAAAAGGATAACTTTTCCTCAGAATTGCTAACGAAAAAGGCTTGCTGAATGAAAGTTTAGGGAACCCAACATGCCGTATTAAGAGGCAAAAGGCAACAATTAAAGCGATGGCATATGCTGCAGTTTGAAGCCAGATAAACCACTCGATCTGAAAATCTTTCCCCTTCGTCATCAATAGGGTGCTTCCGCACAAAACGATTAGTAATAAGCGATCGAGCACTGAAATAAGGGCGTCAGTGCGAAAGAGCAATAAACCACCAAAATGACTTCTCAAAT
>CAMATR010000176.1 GCA_945861175.1 Chitinophaga pinensis
TCAAAGACATCTTCTGCATTTGGGAGGGATGCTCAAATGTTTGATTCTTCTTTTGGATGGCGCTTTATAAATCCCAAAATGGAAGAGTTATACGGAGTTGATGGAATGGGGAATACAGCTGAAAATCTTGTTGAAAGATATGATATTGAACGCGAGGCTCAGGATAAATTTGCACTTTGGTCACAACAAAAAGCGGCACAGGCTCAATTAGATGGCAAATTTGCTCAAGAAATTCTTCCAATGTATATTCAGCAAAGAAAAAAAGATCCAATATGTTTTGACAAAGATGAATTTGCTCGACCAGAGACAACTTTTGAAAGTCTTTCCAACTTGAGAGCAGCATTTAAAAAAGATGGAACTGTAACTGCAGGAAATTCTTCGGGTTTGAATGATGGGGCAGCAGCTTTATATATTGCAGGTGAGTCATTAATAAAACGTGAAAACCTTCAGCCATTGGCTCGGATTGTAAGTGCTGCAGTGGCAGGGGTAGAGCCGCGTATAATGGGTATTGGTCCAGTTCATGCCTCTCGAAAGGCTTTGTTGCGTGCAGGCCTTAGTTTAGATCAAATAGATGTTTTGGAACTTAACGAAGCTTTTGCAGCGCAAGTTTTAGCTTGTACCAGAAATTTAGGTTTAGAAGATAATGATTCTCGGATTAATCCAAATGGCGGAGCAATTTCACTTGGCCACCCTCTTGGAATGTCGGGAGCGAGAATTTTGCACAGTGCTGCTTTAGAACTTCAGCGCACAGGAAAGCGATATGCTTTAGTAACTATGTGCATTGGAGTTGGGCAAGGTTATGCAACAATTATTGAACGAGCCTAGCCAACCGATAATAAGTGAAGAACGTTAAACATATATTGAATAAATTCTGCACATATGCATTCCTTTTTGGGTTTATATTAACTTCTTGTAAAAAGGAAAAAACATTTTGGAATTCCAATTGGTCTTTCCCATTAGTTAGTGATACACTGTCATTGGAAAATCTCGTGAATGATTCTACACTTTCAGTGAACCCCAGTGGCTTTTTAGAGGTTGATCTTTCACGAACCGTTCTCGATATAGGTATCGAGGATATTTTAGAATTACCAGACACTTTAATTGTTCATAGCTTTGTAAGTACAGTTCCTTCGATAAATGTGCCAGCAGGCTTTACAATTGTAAATGAAATTGAAGAACATGAATTGGATTTTAAGGGAGTCCAATTAAAGAAAATAAGAATAAGCAATGGAAAAATAGGATTGAGGGTTTACAATCCGCTTCCAACAAAAACTTTTTTCACACTAAAATTACCGGGAGTAACAAAAAACGGAAATACTTTTGAGCAAAATTATATTGCTCCAGCATCATCAACCAGTCAGCCTGGATTAATCGAGGCCGAAGCAAATATTTCTGGTTATGATATAGATTTAACAGGGCTAGATGGTTCAAATTTCAACATGCTTCAATCACTTCTAATAGTTTCATCTGATCCTTCCGGACCCTCTATAACTGTCACGAATTCTCAAATATTTAAAGTTGAGGCTAATTTCACAAATTTACAGATGGATTATGCTCGTGGATACTTTGGGGAAAAAGTAATACAAGACACCTCAGAATTTGTTTTAGATGCGCTATTAAGTCTGACAAACGGAAGCCTTGATTTGCCGTCACCTAAATTATCAATTGAAGTCATAAATGGAGTTAAAGTAGAGGCTAGGGCTGCATTAATTTCTCTAGAAAATACTAATTGGAGCGGCAATACTGTTCAGTTAATTGCTCCGCAAATAGGTACACCAATTTATATAGATGGTGCTACGGGAAGTTGGTCTAGCATTCAATCTAGCACAGAATCAATTCATTTTGATGGTTCAAATAGTAATATTGAGGGGTATCTTGAAAATATCGGAAGTTCCCATAGAATTATTTATAAAATTGAGTTGAACCCATGGGGAAACACCTCAGGAGGGTGGAATGAATTATTTCCAAATAGTCGATTGAAGGTAAAGGTAAATGCGCAAATGCCTCTTTCTATTGGTGCTGATGGTTTAACACTCGCCGACACTTTTGATTTAAATTTGAAACAAGATCTTGAAAAAACACACATTGAGTCGGGATCATTTGTATTGAATGCTGCCAACACATTTCCATTTAATGCAAGTACAGAGTTGCATTTAATTAATGAGCAAGGGGAGGAACTCTTTATTATCCAATCTCAAAACAAAATAGTATCGTCTGTTTTTGGCATTTTAGAACTCTCAACAGGATTAATGAAAAAAGATTCCGAAGTTATTTTCGAATTAACACCAGATATTTTGTTGAACCTGGATGAGGTTAAGAAAGTTATGGTACGTGCAGTTTTTGATACCCCAAATGGAAATGGTACAGGAAACCAACAAATGTCGTTTCCAAATGGAGCCTACATGGCAGTGAAATTGAAAACGCATTTTAAGCTTAAAACAATTTATTGATGAGGTTAATTATCACTCTGTTTTTTTGGATTGGTTTTATGTTTTCGAATGCGCAGTCTATGATGCCCATTCAGCAAGACACTTTAAATTTGGAACATGAATTGATTGTTTTTGGAGTTGCAGATTATAGCTCAACTTCTTTGTCAAATGAACTTATGAAAACGATGCTCTATGGAGGAGAAATTTCATACGGAATAAAAAATAGAAGTTTCATAAATCACAAAGGAATCAATCGTTTTGGAGCAGACATTTCTGGAGAGATTGAATACAGAGATTTTCGAATAAATCTTTTTAAAAACCCAAATTGGGGGCTAACAATAAAGTCAGGATATTGCAATTATATTTCTCTATTATATTCAAAGGATTTGTATGGATTGACTTTCTTTGGTAATGATAATTACCTTGGGAAAAATGTAAATATTTCAGGAACGAGATTTCTTGGTATGTCTTTTCAGAAATTTGGTTTTGGCGTGGTTGATAAAAAATCAAAATCGAGTGTTTCATTAAATCTCTATTCTCTTTCAAATTATGCTGAAGCCACTATTTTCGATGGGAATCTTTTTCAATCTTCTACAGCAGATTCAGTAAGTTTAACAATGCAAGGGAACTTCGATTTTTCAGGCGGAAGTACATTTGTTAAGGGAGTGGGTGCTGGAGTTGATCTTGATCTTAGAGTACCTGTAATATTGCGTGAAGGAAAAACTTCGATTATTCAATTTCAATCTAAAAACTTGGGTGTATGCAATTTCCAGGAGAATATTACACGTTACACAGCTGATACATCAATCTATTTTAGCGGACTTAATTTTGATCAAATTTATGGGGGAAATTCTATTTTTAATAATAATTTTTCATTAGTAGACTCTCTAGGGATTGATTCATTTGGTATTCGTAAATGGCGTTTTTTACCATGCTTTATTCAAGTTGGAAAAATTGTTAACGAATTGGATTCTTCAAATGTCCAAGCCTTTTATGGTATTCGATTGTATTCAACTTCGGCATTCGTTCCAATGTTATATGGAGGGCTACATTATCGATTGTCTAAAGTATTTGGATTAGGACTTAATATATCATATGGAGGTTACAGCAATACACGATTTGGGCTATATACGCAGTGGCAAATCGGTGATTTTTCATTAGGAATTTCAAGTGAAAATTTAACGGGATTTTTCCTCAAGGATGCTAAGGGTGAATCAATTTTAATACGATTGAGATGCAAGTTTTAAGATTTACATCATTACTATTTGTGTTTTTTAGCTGTTCTAAAATGAACGCTCAAATAGCCTATTATAAGCTATTTTCAAATAATGGCTATGACGTTGGCGAAGGAATCGTCCAATTAGAAGATAGCTCATATGTGATTTGCGGATCATCAAGTAGCTTTTCAGAAGCACCATCCCAAGCTTATATGTTACATGTTGATAGTTTGGGCAATTATCTTTGGTCCAAAAATTATGGCGGTCCTGAATTTGAGTCAGCGAGACGGGTTTTATGTGTGAACAATGAAGGTTACTATTTAGCAGGATGCACGAACTCATTTGGCAATGGGGCCTATGATTTTTACTTAATAAAAACAGGTCAACAAGGTGAATTGCTTTGGCAAAAAACATATGGTGGGTCTGAATGGGAAAAAGTACATGATGCGGCTTTGACAAAAGATAATGGGGTAATAATGGTTGGAGAAACCAATTCGAATGCCGGTAATTCAACAGATGCTTTTATTGTCAGGACAAATAGCGAAGGTGACACCCTTTGGACAAAAAATATAGGTGGTTTTGAAATAGACCTTGCAACAAGTATAAGACCTATTAACGATTCAACTTTTGTTGTTGGTGGACAGATCTTCCTTCAAGACTCTTTAATGACAAAAGGATTTTTGATGCGTATAAGGGACAACGGATATGTTGATTGGTTTAAAACTGTTGGGGATAATGGCAACTATTCTATTTCCGACGTAGATGTTTATCAAAACAAAATTAACTATGTTGGTCAATACACAAACAATATAACTCAAATTGAGTCACCTTTCTTTGGCAGAATGGATATTTCTGGAATACCTGATTTTACCGGACAAGAAACTGTTTCAGATAAACGTGTTCGTGATAAAATCACAACTTTCGGTTATGAAGGAAAAAAATATATGGCTTCCCGCTATACAGCTGATCCTTCATCTAATTTTGGGTTAGATCTTTCCATCGCTCGTTTGCCAATGGATTTGTGGTGGGACAATTCCTATGTAACAGTTAATTTTCCTTACGAAGACATTTCTAATCAGCTTATTCCAACGTCTGATGGTGGAGTCATAGCTGTCGGCACGACACTTTTTGGTGGGGCAGGGGGCTCTAATGTTTTTATACTGAAAATAGGACCCAATTCACTATATCCTATAGTTCCGGCTGATCCAATACCAACTTCTTTGATTTTTGTAAATGAATTAATTAAAAATTCCACGATTTCTGTTTATCCAAATCCTTCAGATGGGAAATTTGAATTAATCGTTGAGAACCAAGGTGTAATTGCAACAAAATTAATTGACCTAAGTGGTCATATAGTTTTTGCTCAAGAAATATCTCAAACTTCAGCAGTTGATTTGTCT
>CAMATR010000177.1 GCA_945861175.1 Chitinophaga pinensis
GGGAAAGCAAATAATTTTGTATAACTATTGTATTCTTTCAACTCTGCTTCATTATTATTATAGGAAGTCAATAGCTCATCATCTGACATATTGATTGCTGCGTAATGGTTATCCAGGTGATTTCCGTAATATATTTCCTTTGCTGAATCTGCTTCCTTTAATTCCATTAAGGAAATAAATTCTCCGACATATTTCCTTACCTGACTATCAATGTTCACATTATGAAGTTCGCAGTAATCATTCACAATAGCTTTACTGCAGAATAGAAACGCAGGCTTTTCCTGTTCATCTACAGAGGCGACAGTTCTTAAATATTTCATAAAAATCTTATCATACTTACATAGGTAGGTAATAATACCTGCCCAAAATAAGTCTCCTTTTAATACCTTCATATTCAAGAAAATTATAGCCGGAACTTCGTGCTTTTCAAGAATAGGAATGGCATTACTATATACTCCAGAAAATCCATCATCAAATGTTATTAGAGCAGCATTTAAGGGTATTTTATCATTAATAAGGTCCTTCGGGCTTATAACATTAAAATTTTTTTTTATAAAATCAATCTGAAAATCAAACACATCTGGAGTAACGTTTAAATTAAACTGTTTGGTGAATTCAGAGGGCTGTTGAGATATTTCATGATAATTAAAAATAGCAACTTTATTTTTTAATAGTTTTGAAGCAAAGCTACCCATAAAACGCCCGAATCCGATTTTTAATGCTTTTCTTAAAAAGAATTTAATATTCATTTTATACGATAACCTTCGGATTACTAAGGGATTTATTTAACACTTCCACATCTATTTTCGCAAAATGATTTTCACAAAACCGCTTTGCCATATAGATGTTGTCCCGCTGGTTCTGAAAATCACTTTCAACATCTAGGTTTATATAGAAAAAAAAATCCGAAAAATCACTAATACTGCACTGCCACTCATTCATTTTATACAATGGATCGATTGAAATTTCATTTTTCTTCTGCAGGTAAATTGGTCTTAACCCTTGTGAAATAGCTTTAAATATAGCCGTCGATCCCCTGTAAAGCACCCAGGCACTATTCAAAATATCTTCCTCCAAACCTCTTTTTGATAAACTAATGTTTGGTGGCAGATTATTGAATTCAGAATATTTGTATTTTAATTCTTTAAACGTAATACTAGGGTGTAATCTCCAAATAAAATCAATATCAGGTCTCTGGAGAGCACATTGCAATGAAAAACTAAAAAGCACATAACACTCTGATCTAAAACCTTCTGGAATTACTAAACAACATTTTTCATAATTATTTACTAAAACATCTGAATCGGCTACATCGCCACGTATTGATCCTAAGACCTTAATAGGGATTCCCTTCAGTTCTAAAGAATTTTGCAGTTCCTCCTTACCATCAATTCCTGAGGTTAGAATTAAGTCAGGATTATACTCTGCTTTCAGACTTTGACGTATTGCATTTGACAGTCTGAATACGCCTGTATGCTGATATGAAATACATTTTATTGTAGAATCAAATTTACGCGCAGTTGCAAAAATTACCCTTTCATATGCGTGTCCTTCGTAAGTTGACACTATCACCTTAGGATGGAGTCTCGCTAACAACTCATTTATTTGGTAAGTCAATCTTAAAGTGATGTGAGTTGCGCCTGACATCGCTTCTTCAGAAGCAACATACATCACTTTTTTAACGAAAGGATCTGATTCATTGCTGGCAAGTTTCCGTAAAATGTCCGCCTCTTTACCTGCTCTTTGATGAATCTCTACTTCTGTATCTCTTCTCACGGTGTCAGAAAAAAAAATGCGCGGAAGTTCGTCATTAATATGATTTTCCTCAAACCAGGAATAGTCGAATTTGCAATGAACTAATGAAGCTATTACCACTGACCTCCCTTCATTTAATTGGTCGCCTGGTAAATTACCAAAATAGAAATCGCCTTTCTGATTTATTTGATTACGATTTAGCAGATGAGAAATAAATAAAAAATCAACCTGTCTAGGCAAATCGCTCGAAGTAAACCAGTTTTTGCCGTTCGAATTATACGATCTTAAAAGCTGCTTATACCATAATCCTGTGTTTAATATGTATTTTTTAATTTTCCTAGAAATACTTTCTGCGGAAAATAGCGGATTATATCTATCTAAGATTATCGGATGTTCTCTAATG
Source organism: Chitinophaga pinensis (assembly GCA_945861175.1). Lineage (GTDB taxonomy): Bacteria > Bacteroidota > Bacteroidia > Flavobacteriales_D > Crocinitomicaceae > M0103. The sequence goes on from CAMATR010000177.1 coordinate 2,159, forward strand.
ACGTGCAACCAGGGGATGGCGACCCTCTCTATGGTAGAATCGGGCAAAATAAGCAACTCATTACACACTTTGCAAACTTGCTTATACTGTTCTTCATTAATCATAGATATATCGAAGGTGTTTTATAATAATAACTGAATGTTGCATAACAATAGAAGTCCATTTTCACACAGTTACAATCATATATGAGCCTTATTTCTTAAAGTTAAGCAAAACGCCGCCCCAGGAATAACCTACTCCGAAACCAGCTAACAATACGTTTCCCTTACACAATTTTAAAGCTATTGCTTCATATAAAGCTATAGGGATAGTAGACGACACAGTATTACCGCAATTTTCTATATGAGTAAAAAAATTACCTTTCGGAATATTGATTTTTTTCCTCAGAAAATCCAGTATAAACTTATTGGCCTGATGGAAGATATATAAATCGACATCCGTTTTCACAACGCGATTATTTTCCAGCACTCTATTCACTAAAACAGGAACCATCTTGGATGTGAAAGCAAATATTTCCGGTCCATTCATATATAGATGGGAAGAAGAATTAAAACTTTCCCCCTGCCTCTCATTGACTAACTGACCGCCATTTTTACTCCTCGATCCGCCATCCTGAATAATCAAGTTGCTTGCTCCAGAGCCATCAGTACCTAAATCAAAATTTAAGATCTCCGCAATTCCATCCTCAGAAATTAACGTAGCGGAAGCCGCATCGCCAAATATTGTTCTATTCCCTTTATCATCTGGATGTATGTATTTTGAATATGTTTCAGAAGTAATAAATAATATATTCTTAGCGATCGAGGCTTCAATCAAACCTTTGCTAATGGCTAATCCATAAATATATCCTGAACATCCCAAATTAATATCGAATGCCCCGCAATGATTTGATAATCCCAGTCTTTCCTGTAAAATACACGCAGTTGTAGGCAAAATGTAATCCGGACTCTGAGTACAATAGATAATAAAATCAATACTCCCAGGTGAGATGGAATGTTCTGCAAACAATTTCTCAGCAGCTTTTACAGCTAAATCAGATGCAAATTCATCATCCTTTGCTATATAGCGTTGCTTAATCCCCGTTTTTTCATATATTTTATCCTCACTCCAATTTGAAAATTGCTCAGATAGAACCGAATTCTTAAGAATTGTCGTTGGAAAAATATATGATATTGCCTTAATAAACGCCTTTGCCATAAGATTATCAGCTTAAAGTAAATCCGCCATCTATAACAATATCGGTTCCTGTCATCCACTCTGATTTGTCTGACAAAAGAAATATCACAGCATTAGCCACATTGTGTGTAGTGCCCCATCCAAGAGGATAGTTTTTATCCTTTTCTGAGCCATCACTTTTTTTATCTCTAATATTCCCTGTGAGATCGGTCGTCACCAGCCCTGGAGATAATACATTTACGCGAATTTTTTTGGCAGACACTTCAATAGCCAGAACTTTTGCAAAAGATGTTAAAGCCGCTTTACTCGCAGCATAAAGGGATGTTCCAGGAACACCCAATTTTGAGGATATAGATCCAATAAAAACTATGGATGAGTTATTATTAATCTTTTTATACTCAAGCAGCTTTTTTATTAAAATAACGTTTGAAGTGAAATTAACCAGAAATATATCGTCAATCTTGGCCTTTGAAATAAACTTTACTGGTGTATAATCTATTATTCCAGCATTAATTACCAAGCCGGATAAATTAGGCAAAGACATAACCAGGTCAGTAATTTCATTCTCATTCCTTAAGTCAGCCTGATGATATACAGGATGAGCCCCTTCTTGTATAATTAATTTACAAATCTCCTCCAGCTTTTCAATATTTCTACCCGTTAAAATTGGATTGCCTTTGTTTAAGCCAATATCAATAGCGATTTGTCTGCCTATTCCAGAAGAGGAGCCGGTTACAAGAATATTCTTCTCAGATAACACTATGCCTGGCTTATAGAATTATATAATTCATTAAAAGTTTCATTATCGTAAATTGTTTTCGGAGCAATTACAATACTGAATTTTTCCTCAAAATGTGCAATTATAGATAGCACGATTAAAGAACTCCATTCGTCAAGATCTTTATAGTTTGTACTAAGACTCAAGGAAGCTATAGGTGTTTCATCAAAAATATTCTCAAATTCTAAGAGAAATTCTTCCCTGGATACTTTAGAAATATTGTTCATTATTAGATGCTTATTTTAAGTACAAAACTAGTAAAGATTTTGAGTTTCAATTTAAAAAACTTTAGGATTGTCGATTTTAGCCCTTTAATAGCTACAATTAAATATTGTCAGAGTCAGAGAGAGTAAAATGAACCCGTTTAGGTTTAATTAACTCTTCTGATTCATCTACTTTATTACAGATAACAGGGAAAGTACTGCCACATATAAATCCATTTTTTTTAAGAATTGGCGAATAGACAGATTTAGAATCACACCATAATTCAATAGAACTAATATTAGCTGACATACCCGTTTTTCGGATCAATTTCAAACACTTGTTAAATTCCAATTCAAAGCCCTCAAGAAACAAAAAATCGGCTATCGTCAATGTACTTCGGGAAACATCAGGAATTACTTTATAAACCACATAGCCGACAATTCTTTCCGCTGATCTTACAATCAAAAAGCTATATTTTTCAGGAGTACTAAAAAATCGCCATTGGACACTTTCAGTATCACGGCAGAATATAAAATCCCACTGCTTGGAACCATCATTCCAAAACTGATCCCAATCCGAGGGCAATTCTACTGCATTTTCAATTTTACAATCTTTATTTTCTGAAACATAATATTTCATAAAAATATTATGGAGGTAGACAAACAAAGAAAAGATGATATTGAGCAGACCGGAAAAGATTCTCCCAATTTTTGGTGACAGAA
>CAMATR010000178.1 GCA_945861175.1 Chitinophaga pinensis
CCTTTTTTTGATCGGTAAACAAAGATAAATTACTCTGCAAACTTGAAGGCGAATCAAATTGCTTGAATCCATTGATGATTTTTTTTGACAATCTCGTACTCCCAACGTATGTTGATTCCATTAAAAAAAAAGAATCTGGTTTGTACACTTCAAACGGCAATCCATGATTTCGATTGAATCTATTTTCAAAACTGTATGCATCGAATTCCGTTTTGCTTTGGATATAATATAAAATAAAAGTATCCGTATTTCCGGTTGAACAAACTATCCCGTAAATCCCGCCATATTGAGAGATATAATCAATTGAATCTCCATTTTTATTGTGCAATATATTGTTAAATGTAAAACCCAAAAGGCTGCCTTTGGAATTTGAAATGGTTTGATATCCTGGTGATATTTTAGATTGTGGATTATGTATATTGGTATCATTTAAGATCCTCCTACTTTGAATTTTACTGACTTTGAATTTTGGTGAGTTTAAATCAACATCATAATATGTTTTGAAACCTACCGAAGTATCAAATTGAGGATTTCTATACTCGGTATACCCCTGCACCACCCAATGATTGCTTTGCTGGGCAATCGCAAGTTGACAAACGAGGATTGACATTAAAAACAAGCGTATTTTCAACATTATTTTTGATTAGTGAGGATAAACATTGGCATGACGAATGCTGAATAATACATAACGATTGCATTTTCTTTCAACAAAGAAGTAATTTACTGTTAATAACGAAGTTAGAGCACTTTAATTGCTCATTACGACAATAAACTATCCTTTTTTAGGTTATTTACTGCCATGTAATATTAAATAGCTACATCGAATCGTCGGTTCTGTTCGGTATAACGTAAATGCCGTTTTGGATGGCAAAAATGACCATCCCAGCCAAATTCTGTGAATTCGTTTTTTCCATCAATTTGCTGCGGTATTTATTGATCGTGTTAACTGACATCTTCATCTCTTTTGCAATGTCATTCGCGTTTTTTTGCTGACAAATGTGTTGAAGGATTTCGAAGTCAGTTGTGTTGAATTGGTCCAACGAATCTTTTTTGAGATTATGTCTGTTCGATAACATTTTAAATGCCAGGGAATCTTGAAAAAACACCGAGTCGTTGTGTACGATTTTTATCGCATTGATTAATTCTTCCGTTGAGCTTTTCTTGAACAATATACCATCAGCTCCTGTTTGCATGAGTTTGAGGTTCAAATAATTGGAAGAATTCGCCGAGAAAACAAGTACTTTTAGGTCGTTTTTGTATTTCTCTCGAATCGTTTTAAGCACCTCCAAACCATCCATTCGGGGCATTTCTACGTCGAGTAGCACGATGTCGGGATTTTTATATTTGAGTATTTCCAAGAGTTCAACGCCATCACAACATTGACCAATGATTTCTATCTCTGGTGCTGCAGTAGCAAGATTGCTGGATATCGCGGATCTCATCAGTGGATGATCTTCCGCTATGATTATTTTAATCGTCTCCATGTGGCAATGTAAAGGTCATTTTAAACCCTCGTTGATCTTGATTGGATGCAATTATTTCTCCGCCTAAGATGTGAAGTCTTGTTTTAATTGTAGTAGTGCCTAAACCCTCCACGCTGCGCTGGGCATTTAAACCAATACCATTGTCGGAATATACAACGCGAATGTTATCGGAAATGTTGGCAATATCTATCATTATTTCAGACGCGTTGGCGTGTTTTAACGTATTATTTAACAACTCTTGAAATATCCTATATAAATTACTCGACCTTTCATCAGAAATAGGAAATTCATCGTATTTGAATACGATATGGATCCCAGTAGTATGTTGAATATCAGATATCAATTCGTGTAAACCCTCTACAAATCCGAGTCGTATGAGAGATGCTGGAAAGAGCATTTTGGAAATGGAAGAACACTTTTCCGATGCTGTATTACAGAGATCCTCAAGCATTTTTATCGGTGTATTTGACATCTCTTTATCCCTGTGATCTTTTTTTAATTCAGCAATTTGCATATGGATCAATGTGAGTAATTGACCAAGATCATCGTGTAAAATACTGCCTAGTTTTCTTCTTTCTTCCTCTATGGATCTGAGTTGAACTCTGTTGAGCGCTGATTCAAAATCCATATCTTTTTTTCTAATTTCTAACAGCGCTTTTTTTCTTGAATTGAGCGTAGATAATATTAAAATGAATACAATTCCCAATATGAACAAACATATCAGGTAATAAGCCAAGGATATTTCGCCTAGTTCTTCCATGTGATCCCCAATAATATGAAACTTTTTGATGTGAATAGCTTCACTGGAATGAGCATTTCCAAGAATTTATAATGAGTACTCAAATCATCAAAAAAATACTCTCCCAACCCAAACTGGAGAAATGATCCAACATGAGAAAGGATTATTCCAAAAACAATAAAGATTAGATTTAATGGTGGCTCTGAAATTTGTAGCGTTTTAATCATAATGTATGTAGATACAATTAAACAAAGGATAGCAGACAAAAAGCTAAAACTTGAATATTCAGACGTGTTTAAATATCCATAGTTGGACAGTAAATCATTGTCAGTTTTGGGCCAATCGAACCGAAACAAGGCAATCGCGTAGAAAACCAGAATAATGTATGGCATCCACAAGATTGATTTTGAAATACCGATTTGTTTGATGTCGAGGAATATCAGAAAAGTTATACCAACGGTAATTATATTGCTAATAGCCAACAACTCCAAATTCGAGGTGAAAACGAATTCATCTAGAAGATTTGTAGCAAAGTACAACGCACCGAGGAAACCGATCAACAAGTACTTTCTCTCCTTGGTGAATGTAAATCTTCTATAGCCCAGGATTACCAGTGCTGTGTAGATTAGGAATTTTGCAATTTCGAATGTCAATTAACGATTGATTAAATTAACACATCGGACAAAACCCAAACTGAACTCAGTGTGATTGAACAATTTTCATCCGGACCAAAAGACATGGAACAAGGTTAAAGATACAATTGCACAAATGCAATATTATTTATGGTATGCTGAAGCCACTATAAGCAATATATTTGAATTCACTTTGTATTTTAAATTAGCCATCTGTATTAGATTCTTATGTTTGAAATACTGTATGGATATTATTATTACACATCAAATCAAAAATGACCTACAAAACACAACGGTAAGAAATTAACAAACCATTGCCCACCTCAAGAAATTTAAAACTACCCTCTCTCATGAAAAACTATATTTTATTTGCTGCTATTTCATTGTTGACTGGAAGATTAACCGGCCAACAGAAACCCTCGTGGAATACTGATTACTATTCGTCCGGCACTGCCCTAAAAATGACGGAATCACACGACAAATTGCTGCCCACCGTTGATTCAATTGGAAACGTATTTATGGCGTTTCATTACACCGACACATTGATCCTAGACGGTAAAATTTATCGTGCGAATGGAAAGAATTCATTCGTAATCAGAAAGGTAGATAAATACGGCAACCCCCTTTTAAATCTGTTTGCAAAAACGCGCGTTGGCGGAAGGAAAGTTGTATTGTCAGACTTATTCGCACTTCGTGATGGAGGATTTACAATCGCTGTATCTACAGATGATACACTTGACCTAGGAAAAGTGGTGCTCGGTGTTCAGAACAGAAATGTGGATGAGAGTTATGTACTGAGATTCAACGCCGATGGAACATTGCGTTATAAAATTCATTTTTATGGAGCCATTCCAAATATCCGACCTGGGTACAAAAATGACTTGGTGGTATATGCCGATTTTAAATCCCCTGACGTAGTAACCATTAATGGAAAATCCTATGACCCAATCTTCAATAGAGATTTAATTCTTCAAATAGCGGCTGATGGAACGATTGGCAAAACCTACAACCGATTTAGTTCCTTGGTTGATTGGACCGAAGATATCAAAGGGAATATGTATTTGTTTTCCATGTTATACAGTTCAGATACGGCGAAAGGCCAACCCTTTGTGGATACGACTTTATTCCCGAGTGCAAAAAGCGGCAATTATCGAGATCACGTAATACTGGGCTTGAAGCAAAATGGAAATGTTAAGTGGATTTTCAGGTTGGACTCTGCGCATGGAAGTAATTCAGGTTTTTATAAGTTTGGTACAGATAAAGCGGGTCGAATTTATTTCTGTGACCACATTGGCAGGGCGTTCAAATATCAAGGCAAGATTTTGATGTCATCTAACAATAAAGCGAATCGTGCCTTGTTTGGCGTTTTGGACAGCAATGGTAAGCTTCTCAGATATTTCTTCGATCAAACCACAGGGAACGGAGAGGAACAAAGTATTGCGATGTATCCAACTGCATGGTTAGGCGAAGATGTTGAGGTAAAATTGCGGGGAGGTCAGGATTTTGTATGGCCCAAAAAACCATTGGCAACCGGTCAAGTTTTTCAAAGTTGTTACTATAATTTCCTCAAGGATACTTTCTCTGATGTGATGGATATTGAACCTTCTCTAGCCGAAAGACGGAATTATTTCAATCGTCAACAGCGCTGGGGAACAATTAACAGTTTCGGCATCAAAGGATCCACCGTAATGGTTGTGGGTGATTTATATACCAATTTCGGTGGAAATGATTTTATGGGCTTTTATTTCGACCCCAACATCAAAGTGGGTAAAAATGAATTGATGCACACGTTGCGCGTGAAACTTTACCCCAATCCCAGCGAGTTGGGCAAAGAGGTTGTTCTGAATGTTGCCGCCAACAACCAAGTGCGAGATATAATTGTATACAACGCCTTGGGTACAAAGGTTTCTTCATATCGCATCGAAAAAGAACAGGAGCAAATCACGTTGATTACGCCAACATCTGGTATGTACTTCATCCAAATCGAAGGCAGCAACAACAAGGTCAAGTGGTTGGTAAATTGACGGATTGACTTTTGGCTCGGTGTTGCGGAAATTTGGATTTAAGTCTACTGATAATATTTATTTTTGCTAACAATTAAAGATTGAGACATGCATGATTATTCGAACAAAGGAAAATTATTATTGATAGCGATG
>CAMATR010000179.1 GCA_945861175.1 Chitinophaga pinensis
GTGGGAATGGCAAAGGAAACTGCACATCAACTTGGCACGCCATTGAGTTCATTAATGGCATGGATTCAACTCCTCGAAAGCCAAGGTATCGACCCAATGATGACGACAGAGATGCAAAAAGATGTAGATCGTTTGGAGAAAATAACTGATCGTTTTTCAAAAATTGGTTCTGGTGCCAAATTAGAAGAAAGCAATTTGTGTGCTACCGTACAAAATGTATTAGACTATTTGAAACCAAGAATATCCGATAAAGTAAGTGTAGATTTTGAATGTCCATCAGCTATAATTGTAAATCACAATGCTCCTTTAATGGAATGGGTCATTGAAAACATTGCAAAAAATGCTGTAGATGCCATGGAAGGGAACGGTCGTTTAAGAGTAAACATATACAGGGCTGCTAAATGGGTTCATATTGACATCAATGATAACGGAAAAGGCATTCATCCAAAACAACTAAATACCATTTTCCAACCGGGATTTTCTACGAAAAAACGTGGTTGGGGATTGGGGCTATCCCTGGTAAGGCGCATTGTTAAAGAATACCATAAGGGAAAAGTCTTTGTGCTTGAGTCTGAAATCGACAAAGGATCGACATTCAGAATTTCGATTCCAATTTAAATCAAAGATTCTGCAGATCTACAGTTCTCATTGCAACAAATAATTTTAAAATTTTCTCCCCTACATTGGGAATGTCAATATGTATCAAATAAATCCCGGAAGCAACGGGAATGTTGGCGTGGTTTGTCAGTGTCCAATCTTGATAAGTCACTGGACTATCTTTCTTTATTTTCTTAATCAATTTACCATTTGAACTGTAAATACTAATCGTACATGTTTCAGGTAGATTTGTAAACTTAACACGGGTATCAAGTCTATTGTTTTCATATTCTGAAAATGCATAGTATGGATTCGGAACGACATTAATTAATTGAAGGGCATCAACCAAAGCCGCTTGACTGCTTGTTACAGTTCTATCGTTAGACATATTCCAACTAAACATTGGACGGCCATCGTTTAAGCCTGAAATAACATAATCTTTGTACTCTTTATTTATCCTCAACTTAATAGTGACATCAGTTGAAAGATGCTGCTGACCCTGCTTTAAAAGTGGATAAGCTACCCAGCTTAAACTTCCATAAACTTGCCTTTTAGAAGTTGGATTATCAGCTTCTATTTCTAACATTTTTTGGTAAAGGAAGTTATTGGAATTAGATTCGGCAAGAGTCGGATTGTATTCTGGAAAGTTATACCCCAAAGTATAACCGTTCACTTTTGCCTGATCATGACTGAACACATAAATTGGCTGCACGCCACCCATCAACGGTAACCCCAGAGAATTAAGCAATCTGTCCGAAGGATTCCAAAGCATGTCAGCCCCATTTTCTGCCCCTAAGAAAGAATTTTCTCCGAATGCTAGATACAATCGAGCACCTGTTTCTAAATCCACGGCATAACCGGGAAACCAACCCATTCCAGTCCCAGTTCCATCAGGGTTCCCCTCTTTGTCCACACTCGTACTTTTTCGCATTGCTCCAGGCGCACAATTCCCAACATTCAACGCAATGTCTCTGCCGGTTTCAATAACGGGACAGCGCGTCCATTTCGTTTTATCTGAAGTAATTACTAGGTCAATACTTGGTAAAAAACTAATAGAGGCATTCAGTCGCGCTGATCCTGGATTAGCCAAATTATAATAGGCCATTGGCATATAATCCGATTGATAACCAACCAAGCGATGAGGAGCAATTCCACCACCTAAAATTCCAGCAAAAAACTTATCGTCATCAACCCCTACTTCGTCTTTATAACTGCAAGGATCCAAATAGCTATACCCATCAGGCTGGCATTCGTAGGCTGTATTTGAAGGATCGGTTTCTGGCGTATAAATCCCCGATCGTATCCAGTTTGTTGGGAAAAATGCATCGTTATCAGAAATAAATCTTAGCCACTGCTCTGAGCTATCAGCAAAAGTGATAGAGCTACTAATCATTTCCGTTGTTTTTACGGCAGCGTTTCCTGATGGACCAAAATATTTTTCCTGATATATCTGAACAGATATGCCCCACTTTGGAATAATTTGTTCGTTGTCCATTGAGATAGCTTGATCAGAAGACACTGAATCTAAAAGTTCCCCGCCAGTGTTTACATAGCGATAAATCACCCAAGAAGCTGTATCTGCTCCGTTCAAATCAGAAACACCATAATCCTTGAAGCGACATTCAAAATATCCATCCGCTACATTCAGTGGGTCGACAACTTTTATATTAATTGGACCATTATTTTTTTCATAATAAGGTTGCTGAATTTTCCCATTGTTCAGAATATACCCGAGTGTTGTAGGTGTATATTCAAGTGAGCGGAAGCCATTACCAAAACCATCCATTTTCGCAATTATTGGTGACTGGCCATATTCTAAATAATGCAAAGTACCCCCAGACTCAGGAATAGGATTGTGCGGAATGGCTTCAATCGATTTCACCTCGCCAACGGCAGCCTTTCGACTTGCTAAATATATTTTTTTCTGCCCATCCAATGCTTCAGAATCGTTCGGATCGTATTCTTTATAATTGTTATAACTGTATGCAAGAGCGAGATAATAGTACCTTTTGAAATTGACTAATTCCGCCGTTCCTTGTGCAAAAAGATCCTTTCTAACTAAAAAGCTGTGGCGAATTCCATTGTTTTCACCATCTACTCGCTCTATTGGAATACTGGCTTGTAGGTCTTCATCGAATTCAAAATTTATAATTCGTCCAACATCATCCTTCAGGTCACATTGTGCAACCAATCTTGCTTTATCGGGATCTGCAATATCAGATAATGAATACTGTTTTGACTTCAATTGAAAAATCTGATAGCCCTGAAAGCGGTAATTTTTATCTGCTTCAGGATCTGAGGAGACAATAAACGGATCAAATTCTGAGTATGCCTCATTATAATTATTCGAATTTACGGGATTTGAAATAGTAAGTATCAATTCATTCTCCAGTTCTTGTATGTTCAGTTCAGGAGCATGCGGACCCTCTAAAACCTTAAAGCAGTTTTCAAACAATGCTTGTGCCTTGTCATCTGCTCGCTGAAGAAACTCGACTGATTCAAAAGGAGCACCACCATTTGATCGCGCCCAACAAACACCTACAGTAATATTATTTACAGCTCCTGGTTTTAAAATAAATGGCCCTGCAGACTGCACAAAACGCTTGTCATTTGGTGTATTGTTAGCCGTCAGTTCTGTCCAAGGTTCTTGTGGATTCCCACCTGTACCCCATCCCAAAGGATCTGTATCCCCAGGAAACATGAAGTCGCAAGGCACATCAGTGTTTACATCAGCATCTGAAATATGGCCGTTTCCACCGTAATAAAAAGGTGTCCCGTCTTTCCACCTTCCTCGCAAATAATTGTAGAAATCAGAGGCCGAAATGGGGTCCGTTTGGTTGGGATTTGAACCATTTGTTGTATTAGAGTAATAAAGAAAACGACGCATTCCAAAACGCTCATTGTCCACAATACCATCTCCGTATCCAATACCATTTAGTGCCTCGGAAACACCTATTCCGAAAGCATTATCTACACCATCGTCATCCTGATAAGGCCCTTCGAAAAAATCTACTCCAACCGCAGGAGGTGATGAGCCGTAACCTCTAAACCCAGATTGATCCTCATCGTAATTATCGCCGTTGTAATAATAACCAAGGCCGCGATTTACATCACAACCAACATAATCATCAAAAGGATTTCCTAAAGCTCCATCTGTAAAAAATCCAAAATAGGTGTTATACAACGTTTGAGTTCCCCTATTTATCAACTCATAGTTGTAAAAGGTCATATTATTTAATTCATCATTCGATGCAAATGCGAAAGCCTGCGCACGAATTTCCATTCCAATTGGATCTCCCCCAGTTTCAGTATGAATATTGCCTTTATCATTCATTACCCACCATAAATTAATGTCTCCATAAAGCGATACATCTCTATCTATCTTACATTCTTTCGTCCTTTCGATGTCATGCCAAGGATAATCTCCATCCAAGTAATTATATTGCCCATCCTCGTTATTATCAAAAAAAGGTGCCAAGTAATAATCCTGACCCTGGGTAACATCTCCGTGCGCTGGCCATTCTTTTATTATTTTCGGAATTTCATATTCTGGAAACAACTCTGATTGAGTCCCCGTGCCATTTTCGCTATCGTATACTCCCGCATCAAACCAAGCATTAAATTCGCTTATCATGTCTTGCGTTGTAAGAAAATGTCTATCGTATTTGCTGCAATTTTCATAAGTTGTCTCAGCAAAAACTTTAGATAGTGGGCCCGTCCAATAGTCTTGGCCCTGCCGGTAACGAAGCGCCGCTAGTTTCAATTGATTATTGACATCTGTTCCACCTAGCCATAGTGCCGCAGTAAATAATGCCATAATACCAGAATTTTTCGGAATCTCGTACTGCGCATAATTTTGATTAGGCACCTGCCATAAATTACCTGCAGTATGCACCATTGCACGTACATTGTTCAACTCAAGGTAAGTTGTTGTAGTGGGCGGTGTGCACTGCGCGGCTTTCAATGGCAGTTGTTTTGAAATCACTTTCGAAGTTCCCGCATAAGGCTGAGCAAGGAATCTCACTGCAAAAAGTAAAAAGATAAAAAAGAAAGTGTACTTCATTTTTGATCGATGTATTGGTAAAGTTAGCTTAAATTGGTGTTCATACCTGAATCACAGATCAATAGTTTGTATAAAATCTATTAGTAATTTCAATAGATCATTGGTTTCTTGAAAGGTCAAATTTGAATAGGTGTCAAATATATCGTGGTAATTCTTGTTCGGTCCCATCGTGTATATAAAAAACGCGGGCACACCTGCTTGAGTGAACCAATAATGGTCTGAATTCGAAGCGGGCCCTCTTGTTTTAATCTGGGTTAATAATTTCTCGCGTGTATTAATCTTTTGAATGGCCTCCATCTCTTTGGGAAACAAGGTTGAATTTACAACAGTAATTCC
>CAMATR010000180.1 GCA_945861175.1 Chitinophaga pinensis
CATGCGATGTGACGCTAACATATCTGTTCGATTGATCGGTGCGAAAGAATTCGGAACGAAGGTTGAAGTGAAGAACATGAACTCGATTCGAAATGTTCAGCGCGCAATTGAATTTGAGATTAGCCGACAAATAGAAGCTGTTGAAAAAGGAGAAGTACTGTATCAAGAAACGAGATCGTTTGACGCTTTAAAAGGAAGTACATTTTCCATGCGATCGAAAGAAGCAGCAAACGATTACCGTTATTTTCCAGAACCTGATTTACAGCCCATTACTATTGATGAAAAGCAGATAAGTACTATTCGTTCGGAAATGCCCGCTTTGCCAAGAGAACTATTTTTGAAGTATACCAAAGTGCTTGGCCTTTCTCAATACGATGCATACAATTTGACTGACAACAAAGGTATTGCGCTCTACTATGAGTGTATTATTGAACATACGTCGAATTTTAAATCTGCAGCAAACTGGATGATGGGTGAAGTAAAATCTTACCTAAATGAATTAGGAGTTGACATAGAAGCGTTTCCATTAACTCCGCTGAAAATTGCAAATGTGATCCAACTTATTGATAGCGGAAAGATTTCTCATTCAGCTGCTTCACAAAAATTATTTCCTGCTTTACTAAAAGAGCCATCTGCTGACCCAGCTCTGCTTTCTGAGCAACTCAATCTAATACAAGATTCAAATTCGGATGCTCTGATGTGTTTTATTCAGCAGGTAATTGATGAAAATCCAAATGAAGTTGAAAGGTTTCGAAATGGTGAAAAACAGTTGACTGGATTTTTTATGGGTCAACTCATGAAAATTTCAAAAGGCAAAGCCGACCCCAAGGCAGCGAATGAACTAATGCGTATAACGCTGGAAGGATAATATGAAAAAACTAAGTTATTTATTCGCCCTTTTATTGCTCTTTGGATGCACTAATTCTGAAGACACTGACAAGCAAGATAAGCTGGAAGAGAATATATCCATCTCTGGCACAGTAAAAGATGGAGAAAACATGGCAATCTATCTTGAAGCATTAAGTCAACAAGGTTCAATAAAGGTAGCAGAAACGACAACAGATCAAAATGGACTGTTCGAATTGAAAGGCAATGTACCTGGAATGGGAATTTATCAGCTGCGCTTGGGTGAATCACAAGATAAGGTCGTACCACTCACTCTATCGCCTAACGATGATGTCCAGCTGAGAACATCCTTCAATGAGTTTGCTATTCGTCCAAATGTGAGTGGCACCGAATGGTCAAAACCAATGAATTTATATATGGAGAAATATGCCGTCTTCATGGGGCAGCAAATGCAATTAAACAGCCTTCAAGGTCAATTATCGGAAGATGAGATGATGGCTAAATACCTCGAAATACGCAAGCCGCTTGATGATTTTGCTCGAGATCAAATGAATAAAAACCCCGCCAATCCTTTCAATATAATACTTTCTACTTCGGCTACACCCAATATGGGATTCAAAGATTGGGACCCAAAAAACCTTGATGTCTTAATAAAAGTTGCTAAAGCATTTAAAAAGCGATACAAAGATTCTCCAATGGCTGCAACAATGGAAACCCAAGTGTTTCAAATTGAAAGTGCCTATAATGAATTCTTAAACGCAGGTTCAGATAAAGCACAAGGTCCTCTTGTTCCTGAAATATCAATGAAAGACCCAAGTGGAAAAGTGATAAAGCTTTCTTCACTTCGTGGTAAAATTGTATTGGTTGACTTTTGGGCGTCTTGGTGCGGACCATGTCGCAAAGAAAGTCCTAATGTGGTCAAGCTCTATAAACAATATAAAGACAAGGGATTCACAGTTTTCTCTGTATCCCTTGATACCGACCCTGCAGCTTGGAAAAAAGCTATTACAACTGATGGTTTGATTTGGCCATACCATGTTAGCGACCTTCTAGGTTGGGATACTCCACTCATTCAAACCTTTGCTTTTAATAGTATTCCTCATACCATTTTAATTGATGAAGACGGTAAAATTATTGCTACAGGTTTGCGTGGTGTATCTTTGGAACAAAAATTGAATGAACTTCTCGATAACTAAAATAATAACATTTTGAAAACACTAATTAGTTTCTCCTTCCTGCTAACAGCATTTGTTACTTTTTCACAGAAGCCGATCAACGTAACGATATCGGGAAATATCTTTAATACGGCAACTGATACTGTATCATTGGCCCAATTTTATGGAACGCATTACAAGGATTATTTTAAAACAACATTCTCAAAAAAAGGAGATTTTGTTTTAAAAGGAATATTACCAAATCCAGATTATTATGTTGTAAAAGTGGGTGGTTCTCACATCAATGTCATTCTGCGCGAAGGTTCTGATATCAAACTTTACGGTGATGGTTCCAACATCTATGCATTCTGCAACATTGTTGGATCGGACGAAAGTAAGAACATGAATGATTTTGTGAAAATTCTTTCTGCTTGGAATTTCAAACGTGATTCTGCGATGACACTCATCAACCGTGAGCCTGCAAGGCAAGAAGAAATTAGCAATTCAATGACAACCACATTTTACACTTTTCAAGGTAACATGCAGTCGTTTATTGCAAACAATCAAAACTCTGCTGCACTATTACCCGCTATTTCTACTATAGACAAAGAGAATGATTTTGCTTCGTACGAATCTATTGTAAACCAACTCAACAATAGTTTCAGTGAATCGCCCACTATTAAGGAAGTTTACAATGCTTACCTGACTGCAAAAAAACAAAGAGAATTAGCTAATTTATTGGCTCCAGGTAAAGAATCTCCGGACTTTGAAGAATTAAAATTAGATGGGAAAACAAAAATGAAGTTGTCTGATTTAAGAGGCCAAGTGGTTTTACTCGATTTCTGGGCATCATGGTGCGGACCATGCCGCAAAGAAAATCCGAACGTTGTAAGACTCTACGATAAATACAAAGACAAAGGTTTCACAGTAATGAGTGTTTCTCTTGACCGCGATAGGGTTGCATGGCAAGCTGCTATAGAAAAAGACAACTTAACTTGGCCAAATCATGTCAGCGACCTCGGCCATTGGGCGAGCAAAGTTCCTCAAATCTATCAAGTAAAGGGAATTCCTTTCACTGTGTTGATTGACAAAGAGGGTAAAATCATCAAAACGAATTTGCGCGGTGAGGCACTTGAAACTGAACTTGCAAAAATCTTCGGTTTCTAATCATTTTGAGCGATCAAAAGAAAAATATCTACTTCGCTTCCGACTTTCACCTGGGTGTTCCAACCTATGAAAAAAGTTTAGAACGAGAGAAAAGAGTTGTTGCTTGGTTGAATTATATCGAGGCAACAGCAGAGGAAATTTTTCTTGTTGGAGACATCTTTGATTTTTGGTTTGAATACAAACATGCCATTCCAAAAGGTTTTGTTCGTTTGCAGGGAAAAATTGCCGAACTAACTGATAAAGGTATTCCTGTGCATGTTTTTACCGGTAACCACGATATGTGGATCTTTGATTATTTGCCGAAAGAATTGGGGGTTCAACTTCACCGAGAGCCCATCACACGAGATTTTAACGGTAAAAAATTCCTTATTGGGCATGGAGATGGTTTGGGACCAGGTGATCGTGGCTATAAATTTTTAAAAAAAGTATTCCAGAACAAACTTTGTCAATGGGCCTTTGCACGCTTGCATCCAAACTTCGGAATTGGGTTGGCGAATTACTCTTCCAAAACAAGTCGAGCAGCTACTGGCATGGCGGATGAAGTATTTCACGGGAAAGAAAACGAATGGCTTTACATTTATTGTAAAGAAGTATTACAAAAAGAACATTTTGATTATTTCATTTTCGGACACAGGCACTTGCCAATCGACCTAGAAGTTGGTTCTCAATCACGCTACATCAACCTCGGTGAGTGGCTGAACTATGGCACATTCGTGGAGTTTGACGGAACCAACGCTCATCTTAAAAAATGGACGTTAGAAGGAAAGGTCATTAATTACTAATCACTCACTTTTTTAGTTTGAATAAAAGAAGGGCACTAATAGCGCCCTTCTTTTCTTACTTTTTAATTCTAAACTCGATTCTTAGCGCATACTATGCTTCGTTGTAACAGTAACCGCTCCTTCTTTTACCGAGATGTAATAGATTCCTGGTGCAGCTTCAAAGCGCTGCACGATATAGTTATTTGTGCCTTTTACAATTGCAATATTCTGAGAATGAATCACAGCTCCTTTCGCATCTGTAATCATCAATACGCCTTCTCCTTCTAGTTCATCCGTTTGAAGATCTACGTTGAAGTCTCCTGAACTTGGGTTTGGATATGAGCTCAATGCTGTTCCAACTTGCTGATCTTTACATACTGCTGCTTGCGCATCGAAGGTTTCAAACACGCCGTCGTTGTCGTATTGTGTCAAACGGTAGTAGTTGATACCCGGATTCGGGAAAGCATCTGTCAATGCATAATCAATGCTGTAGCTGGAATTTCCTGCTGCTCCAATGGTATTCAATACATCCCACTGTGTTCCGTTGCGCGATTTATCTACACGGAAATAGTTTGTATTGTGCTCGCTTGCTGTAGTCCAAGTAACATCTACCGTGTTATTATCCGAACAATTGGCTTGGAAGGATGTAAGCTCGATTGGGAGTGCCCCACCGCCAAATCCAATAGCAAAATCTGAAAAACTATTCAATGCGCTTCTTACTGCTGTAACTAATCCTGAAACGTCGCTTTGGGTGGTATTAGAATGTGTTCCCTGAATTACCCATTCACCAGTAGATGGTGAATTTGGCCGTTTAATGACTGTGTACTGAGTAGGACTTGTGGTGCCATTCGCGTGGCCGGTTTCTTTAAGTGTTACAGAATAAACAGGTGAGCCAGAAGTACTTGTTGGGTCAATCGACCAATAGCCTTTATTTAAAATACCTGTGAGCGCAGTACCAGACTGTGTTAAACCACCCGAAGGTAGGTTACCTGGCGAGGCATCTGTAAAGAAGGCTGTGATGTCAGCGCTTGTATATCCTGT
>CAMATR010000181.1 GCA_945861175.1 Chitinophaga pinensis
GGTGCAATTGACCATGCCCAAGATGTAGGAATTCCGGTAGATTGATCTGTAAATGAAACAGTCGTTGCTGGTGCGATATTAGTTTGATTCGCTGTAAAGTTAGCTACTGGAGCAACAGGTGTTGTCGGTGTACATGGGTTACTAGAGCCCGCCAACGTTAGCACACCAGAATTTGATGGATCCAACCAAGGCTTTAATTGTCTATTTGTTGCGGTGCCATTCGTAGTCCAATGGTAAGACATTTTGCCGTAAAAATCTGGCGAAGTAGGTGTGTTGCAATAAGAGCCACCCCCTGTTAATGTTCCAATAATATACCCTTGGCTCGTATTAAATACTGGAGAACCCGAAGAACCACCCTCTGTAACCCCATGTCCATTAGAGTTGGAAGTCCATGACAATCTCCAATGTGATTGTAATCCATTGCCATTCCATCCGGCAGATACTGTGTTGCCAGTGAATGTTGATATTTTTTTAATATCGCCGGCAGGATGATGGATACCTGCTCCACCTGCAGTAGCTGTTGTATTGGCATTCCACCCATTCCAATACGCATTGAAGTTAGCTGATTTCAAAGAAGTAATTGTTGCTGCCTCATTAGCAGCGGTTCCTAATTGCACAAGAAGAAAATCTGACCCACTGTCTCCACCACCATCTCCAGAATCGGCTTTACGAACACATCCTGTTATATAATAGTCGTCTAAAGTGCCAGCAGTAGATGGGTTGCTGCAATTTGTAGATTCATACTTGAAATAAAATCTCCATTGCGTGAGATTTTCGGTGGTTGCCGAAACTCCACAGTGGAGAGCAGTTAAAAAATAAGGTTTGCAATCTTGAGCTGTATTATTGATGAGTGATCCTGTGCACCAACCCTGGCTTCCTCCATCAACTACCAAAATTCTGGCAACGCCTCTTTTTTCATCTTGCCATGTATCACCAACTGGAGTGCAATTTACGTTGACCTCACAACTCTCGGATTCGTTAATTTTCGGAACATTTGGGTTGCCTGTAGAACGGTAGTTGTATATAACTCTATCAATCCAAATTTCAGAAGGAGTTGTGTATTTCGGTTCGGTCAAGGTTAAAACAAGTTCGTCTCCAAAACACAAAGCAGCATGTTGTCTAAAATGGTCTTCAACATCTGCAGCCGTCATGGGTTTGTGAACTAGTTTCCCATTGAAGTCTCGAATAGTTAGAATAGAACCCCCATAAAGTTTAAATGATTCAAACAGGAAGCTCAAAGCTTCTGCGCCCTTTGATTTCACGAGCAACTGCCATTGACGGTCACCATTTGGTAAAATTGTCCAATTACCTGAATTGTTGGTTCTTATATTTACTGGTATGGCAGTGCCAATTCTGTACAATAGGCCTTGATTGTCACGAATTTTATCTTCAGCAAGAAGACTACTGACATCAGGGCCAGTTAAATTCATAAAATCTACACTGGAATTTATATTGAATTTATTAATTGACGGAGCTTTTTCCTGAGCCTCAATAGAAATTAGAATACAAAATAAAATGGTTATTGAAAGAAATATTTTTTTCATAGTTCAAGTTTAGAGTTTGAAACTCAAATTTAATTAAAAAAAGAATTTAAATCAAATACTAGAAAGTAATAAGATGTTTTTTTGGATTATTAAATTTGAACAAAAGTCATTATGAAAATTATTTTATCACCAGCAAAATCATTGCAGTTTCCAAATGATTGCAAAACAGGAACAGTGACCCGACCATTTTTTTTGGAGGAAGCTGAAGAATTGGTCAAAAAGCTTCGGAAGTTATCTGTGAAGAAAATTGCTGATTTAATGGCAATTTCTTCTGATTTGGCAGAGTTGAATTATAATCGCTTCCAACATTGGAAAAAACCGATAGAGCTTTCTGAAGATATTTTCCCAGCTATTTTTACATTTAATGGAGAGGTTTATAAAGGTTTTGATGCATTAAGTCTAAATGAAACAGATTTATTGGAGGCTCAAAAAAGTATTTTCATTTTGTCGGGTTTGTATGGTATTTTGAAGCCTCTTGATTTATTATATCCTTATCGATTAGAGATGGGTACTAAATGGCAAATTTCAACATCTCAGAAAAATTTATACGATTTCTGGAAAAAGAAATTAACAAATTACATTCAAGCTGAACTTGGCGAAAAAGAATCAATAGTGAATCTCGCATCAACAGAATATTCGAAAGTAATTGATTTTAAATCAATTCAAAACAATGTTATTACTCCGGTATTTAAGGACTTTAAAAATGGAAACTTTAAAGTGATCATGATGTATGCTAAACATGAGAGAGGAGCGATGGCAAGATACATCGTAAAGAATCGTTTGAAACAAATAGAAGACCTCAAACTATACAATGGGGGAGGATATTCTTACGACGATAAGCAATCTACAGAGAAAGAGTGGGTTTTCATTAGGTAGTTTTAATCGCTAAATGAAAGCATCATTTTTCTCTATAATATCCCAAGTATGGTCCGCTAGAAGTCGAATAGTAGCCACGAAATTATAATTATTCTTCGTTCTTCCCCATTGATTTGGACCAATCATTGAGAGTAAATAGTGCTCATTTTCCTTATTATAGAGATGATAAATATGGTTAATCAATGGTTCAAAACGCATTTCTGATTGATAAATGAATTCAGAAATTTTCTTGCGGTCCTGTAATTTTTTTGCTTGTTCAGCTAACAATTGCATCTGCTCATAAATTTGATTCAGTTGCATATCTGTCTGTTGCTCCATAGCTGAAAGCGCTCTTCCTTTTATTTTCCCTTTATCTTCAGGCTTGACTAGAGCGCTGCCTGCATGATGCGGGTATTCCAATGAATGAGGATTCTCTGTAATCTTGTCGGGATCTATGGGATTTCGGTATTCATTTTTTGCCATGTTATCTAAACATTTTAGTATGCGTAATGTTTAAGACCTTTTCGAAGTTTTTATGTGCCATTGTTTAATCATTTCAATCGTTTCAAGGTTTTTTTCTAAGTGTGGGTGATGTCCGCAATTACTGATAAAAATGGTTTCGCTATTGCCCCTTGTATTTTTTTTTATCAGATCAAGTTGTTTGTAAGTGCCATATTGTTCTTTCTCGCCCTGAAGAATTAAGCTCGGGCATTCTAGTTTTTCTATTTCTAAACAAATATTCCAATTTAAAAACTCCTGTGATAACCAAGTATTGGCCCAAGCATAAAAAAGCTTATTTGTCTTAACTCCGTGGTAGTTGAATAATTTGTCTAGTTTACCATTCTCAAAGGCAAAAATTGTAGGAGTAATTCCTGCAATGGTTTCGGGTTCATTTATAACATGTGCAGCAATCGTTACCAATGCTCTTACCTTTTCGGGATAATGCGCAGCATACAGTAAAGCTATTGTTCCACCATCTGAATGTCCAACCAAAATGAATTGTTGATCGAAGGGGTAAATAGCGTCAATTAATTGAGGTAATTCTTCAAGCGCATATTTGTGTAAATAATTCGCTTTACGATTGCTTTTCAAGGCACTAGATTTACCATATCCTTGTCGTTCATAGATAATACCATTTAATTGTAATTCTTCACATAAAAGTCTTGGGAAATCTTTCCATTGGGGAATCGAGCCAAGCGCTTCATGCAGAAATACAACGACTGGTGAATTTTTTCGAGTTTGTGTCGAAGTAATTTCCTCGTAATGAAGCCGGATTTTATTTAATTGTACAAATGGCATTGCATAAAAAAAGGGATTCAACAGAACCCCTTTGTATAAGTTTGAATAAAATTAATTTTTAACTCTTTCCACGTAAACACCAGTTCGCGTATCAACTTTAATTATTTCACCATTGTCAATGAAAAGCGGAACTCTAACTTCTGCGCCTGATGCAATTGTTGCGGGCTTCATTGAATTTGTAGCTGTATCACCCTTAACTCCGGGTTCTGTATAGGTAACCTCAGAAATAATGTACATTGGTAAATCGACAACCAATGGCATTTCTTCTTCGGCATGAAATAGAATATTACAGATCATTCCTTCTAAAAGAAATAATGGCTTTTCAATCATTTTGTCAGGAATATTTATTTGCTCGAATGATTCATTGTTCATAAAAACAAAGTCGCTTCCTTCTTGATACAAATATTGGTATTCTCTGTTCTCGATACGGACAATTTCAATTTTATGTCCTGCTGAAAAGGTGTGGTCTAGTACTTTTCCAGATTCAATTTGTCTTATTTTCGTTCGAACGAATGCAGGACCTTTACCTGGTTTAACATGTTGGAATTCAATTATTTGGAATAGTTTCTCGTTGTGCTTAATGCACACACCATTTTTAATTTCTGCTGTAGTTGCCATTTTATCTGAAAATTTCGCTGCAAATATAGAAAATCAATTGAAGGTATAAGTAAGAAGCTAAACTATAATGAGGTTTTGTTTTCTAGAACGTAATAGCAGGTGGTGGTGAAAAAATCTTTAATGAATGGAATATTTAAAAATACAGGAAGTTTTCGAAGCTTCAGTTTAAATTTTATTTCATAATTGGGATTAATTAAATACAATGTTTCTTTTCGGATTTCAAAACCATTTGCAGCAACAATATTCTTAAAACGTCTTATGCTTATTTTAGTATCTCTAATCTCTTCCAAACAAATAATAGTTTCTTTACTTTCTCCGAATAATTTTAAAATCCCTCGGTATAAAGGGTAGGGTAATAAATGAAAATAAGGCAGAAAACTAAGAAATTTACTTCTACAAATTTGTTGATGTCCTCCAAAAGGCATTCTCCAAGATGGAAATCCAAAGAAAAGTTTACTACCCGGCTTTAAATATTGTTTTATATGAGCAAAAAACAATTCTTGATTTGGAATATGTTCAATAGTATCTCGCATGTAAACCAAATCAAACTTTTCAACTTCTGAAGTATCAAGTTTGTAAATATCACTGGCAATAAGTTTTAAATTGTCTCTGTTAGGCTGGTTTTGGTAAAAAAGTTTT
>CAMATR010000182.1 GCA_945861175.1 Chitinophaga pinensis
ATAGTAGAGCTTTTAATAGTGTTCTTAGACTTATAATAATGATTAAAATTCCCACTAAAATAAGACCTTTCTTAATAGGTATTTTGTTGGAAAGATAGATTGAGGCGGGTGCAGCGACCATTCCACCCACAACTAATCCGAAAATAACTTGCCAATGGCTTAGTCCGAGCATTAAAAAGAAGGTAACCGTACTTACCACTGCAATAAAAAATTTAGCTAGATGCGCTGATCCCACTGCATAACTCAAATGTCTTCCACCTGCAAGCAAAGAGCTCGTAACAATTGGTCCCCATCCACCACCACCGACACTATCCAAGTATCCACCAGAAAAAGCGATAGGGTAAATGTTTTTGACTTTTTTGCGTTTTTTAGGTTTTTTAAATGCTCTCAAAATAATAATTACACCTAAGGTTAATGTGTAAATTGCGACGATAGGTTTTATAATGTCAAAATATTCTTTACTAATAAATGTAACGGTTATAACACCTGCCACTGCGCCAATCAGACCTGGCCAAACTAAAGTGCGAAACAATTTCATGTTGATGTTTCTAAATCGCATATAAACTAAACTAGATGAGCCTGTTGTGAAAATTTCTGATGCATGCATACTAGCGCTTGCAATTGCTGGAGTAATTCCCGGAATTCCTGATCCAAGAAGAAATGTTGTAACAGATACGCCGTATGCCATTCCGAGCGCTCCATCTATCATTTGCGCAATGAAACCATAAACAATATATTTCCAGAAATTTTCATCTAGATTGGATGAAATGTCATTAGAGAGTGATGCAATATCGCTGTAGGGTATATATGATAATAATAGATGACCTACAATCATTGAGACAATGATCAGTAATGAATAAATACTTGCTTTTTTAACACGTTTGAGAATTTTTTCCTCTCGAGTGATTTCAATCGAACCTTCTTTTGTTAATTTATCAAGAGCCTTTATTTTCTCACCAATTTCGTCATGCAATTTAGATCTGATTTCATAAAGATTTTCCAAAACTTCATCAGTTTCCTCGGGAAATGAATCATTTAATATTTCTTTTATTCGTTTAGCCATTGTTGGCGATTTTCCATTGGTGGAAATTCCAATCTTCAAGTTGCCATTTGTTAAAACTGATTCAAGATAGAAGTCACAAAGTTCAGGTTTATCTGCCGCATTATAGAGAAGGCCTTTTGATTTTACTAGTTCACCAATTTCTTCAGATAAACTTGTATCATTCAATGCCGAAATGACGAATCTGACATTTCTTAAATCATTTTCTTCAAACGCTCTTTCGATTAATTCGATACGCGAATTATTCTCTGAGATAAGTTTAATTGATTGTAAGATTTCTTTTCCGATAATTCGAATTAAGGCATCTGGTGAATGCAATAGAATATTGAAAACTTTTTCATAAGCCACATTTCCTCCTCCAATAACTAGAATGGGTAGTTTATCAGTTTTTATAAAAAGGGGATATAATTGGTTTTTATGAATTATTGAATCCGGCATGTATTAATTGTCCTTTGTCTTTTCGGTTAGTTTAAATTGTGTTTGGACTCCAAATGTTTACCAAATAAAAGAGCTGTATGATTGGTGTTTTTCAGATAACACTTTTTAATTTCGAAAGACAAATTTAAAGAATGTAAAGTGATATTAATGCAATTTTTGTCGTTTAATCAAGTATTTCAATAAAACGTCATTGTAGCCCATTTTAATATCTGCTGGCATAAAATCTATTCGGTGGTTGGCGCAACGAAGCTTAATCTCTTCAAAATATTTTTGAATGGCATTTTTATAATGTGTTTTGATTTCATTCGGCTGCAACTTTAAACTTTCGCCTGTTTCCATATCGATCAGGTTGTAAGGACGATTGTCAAGTTCAAAATCAATTTCGGTTTGTTTGTCCGTTACATGAAAAAGAATTACTTCATGTTTGTTGTGTTTCATGTGTTGTAAAGCCTGAAAAAGCTCATCCAATTTAGTTGGATCGTCTAATAAATCGCTGAAGATCACAATTAAACTTCTCTTGTGACAAAGCTCTGCAATATCATTTAACGCTGCAATTGCATTCGTATTTTTTTGTTGCTTTTCGCTGTAATTGGAAAGACGTTTTTCTAGTTCATTGTAAAGAAAATGGATGTGTGAATTAGATGATTTAGCACCTGTCTGAAGTTCAAGTTCATCCGCAAAAATTGAAATACCAATTGCATCGCGTTGACGACGCAATAATTCAACCAAAGATGCTGCAGCATAAACTGAGTATTCATATTTATTTATGTTGCTATCTTTGGGAAAAAACATCGATCCTGAGCAATCAATAACAATTTGGCACCTAAGATTTGTTTCTTCTTCATATTTTTTTGTGAATAGTTTTTCACTTCGACCATAAAGTTTCCAATCAATATGTCGTGTTGATTCGCCTGTATTGTATAAGCGATGTTCTGCAAATTCAACTGAAAATCCGTGGTAAGGACTTTTATGAAGGCCGGTTATAAAACCTTCAACAACTTGTTTGGCCAAGAGTTCTAAATTTACGAATTGGCCTAATTTTAATCTATCAATTTTCATGTCCACAACCAAATTTAGCGATTTATTTCTTAGCGCTCATTGTGTTAAAGGTTACACCTAACAATATCATAGCTATTCCAATATATATTATGATTGACAATGACTCGTTAAAAATAAAATAACCAGCGATTGCTGCATAGATTGCTCCTAAATACTGGAAAGGAGCTATAATGGAAGTTTCCTCACTCATAAGTCCTTTAGTGAGAAATAGTTGGGCTATTTGTGTGAAAACACCCATAATGATTAGAAGGAGCCATTCAATCCCTTTTGGCATTACAAAGTCAAAGAGACACCAAACTAGCATAATTGGAATTGCGATTATCGGAAAATAAATAACCACGTGCAATGGGTCTTCAGTATTTTTTAAAATGACGATAGAGGAATAGGCGAGACCTGAAAATAATGCAGATAAAATACCAGCAATTATCCAATTCAAATTGATGCTGCTTATTTTATCCGAAAGAAAATCTGGTAAGCTTATAACTACCACCCCTATTAAAGCAATTAAAATAAAAATCCATTGATGTTTTTTGATTATTTCGCCGGAAAGAAAAAGGGCTAATAATATTGTAAATATGGGCCCAAGATATTGAATTGTTGAAGCAATAGCCAATGGTAAATTTTGAATAGTGTAAAAAAAAAGAGTTAATGCGATAGTTCCTGAAACCCCTCTGATAAAGAGCCATTTTCGATTGTTGCCTATAATTGGAAGACCTTTGTATTTTAAGGCGAAAAAGGAAAGAGCAAATGAAACAAGGGATCTGATAAGCACTAACTCGTGTATAGGGTATTTTTGTAACTCGAATGTAGTGTTTACTGGTGTATCAACTGATAGCGTTTTTACTATCAAATTTACAATCAGAAAGGCTATTCCTGAGATAATTATATATGCAATTCCTCTATTCAATCAGGCAAAGTTAATCATTCTATTTTCCTTTGTTTTTATTGTGCAATGTTGATGATGGAAATCTAGGCTCGTTTTTATTTTTTTAAAAGTAATGTGTAACTTTCCCCTCGAATGAGGAAATTATCTAAAGGTGTGTTTTTAATACTGGCTTTAGTGCTGCAGCTGCAAAACTATTCAGCTCAGGTCATTGAGCCTAACCACACATTTAACGTTGAATTAGGCTTGCCAAATGGTTTCACGAATGAGCCATTTAAAAATGTTATGCAAGGTTTGGTTAATCTTTCAACTTATTACCAATATGATTTTAAGAATCAATTTACTGCGGGCGCTGGTATTCGTTATGGTTATTTTGCGATTAATGAATTCAAAGTTCCAAAACCAGTGTATGGTGGAATGCATTCTGCAGGTGCATTTATTAAGTTAGGGTGGGAGAAGTTTATCAGCGATCGATTTGCAATTGATTTAGGTGTAAAAGTGGGTTATTCTAAGCATTATTTCGATACAGACAGAAATGATTCTGCAGGGCTCAATCCTATTCAAATCAATACCATATATATTGATCCAACTTTGGGATTAGTATTGACTGTAGATGAAGTTTCTTCCTACCGTTTATTTTTTTCTTATGCCAATTATGGTTTCGGTTTCAAGCCAAATATGATAGGATTAGAAACTTTAGGTGGTTATGATCCCGCTGAATTTAATAAAGTGACAGGATTTTTAATTGTCGGCTTTGGGTACACTTTCTATTTTAAGTCAAAATAACACCGTTGATAAACTTTAAGGAATTTGTCATTCGTCCAATTGAGTCAAGTGACAATGCGCATATTGCTGAAGTTATTCGTTCTGTTTTGGTAGAACATAACGCTGCCCGTCAAGGAACTGTCTTTTCCGATCCAACAACCGATTTTCTCTCTGATGTATTTAAAGTGCAGGGTAGCGGCTATTATGTGGTAGAATTCAATGGACGGATTGTAGGTGGTTGTGGATTTTTCCCAACAAAAGGGTTGCCGGATGGATTTGTTGAATTAGTGAAACTCTATGTTTTAAAAGAATATAGAGGGCATGGGCTTGGAAAGTTCTTCATTGAATTGTGCTCTTCCGAAGCAACAAAAGTTGGCTATAAAAATCTCTATTTGGAAACAATGCCCGAATTGGGAAAGGCCATTCGTTTATATGAAAGATCAGGTTTTGAGATGTTGGGCAGTTCCTTAGGGCGTTCTGGTCATTTTTCTTGCACAATTTGGGCTCATAAAATCTTAAAAAAATAGTTTATTTAGTTTTTTAAGGTTAATAATATCCAAGCCGACTCTTTTAAAAAGCCTCTATTTGATAATTCAAAGTATTGTAAATCAATATTTTAAATGATTTATCAACAATTAACTATTGATTGTATTTTCTTTTCCAAGATTTGGAATAGATGTACATTTGTCGTATTATTGATACAAGATTTTTTTAAAAAAAAGTAATTTTTTATCTAAAT
>CAMATR010000183.1 GCA_945861175.1 Chitinophaga pinensis
AAGGCAGTGATATTCTTGAATTGATCCTCTCTACACCATTCAAAGGAACGAATGAATTCATGAGTGATGAGAAGGTAAAGGTCGAGGTCTTGCAATTGCTCGTAGCTGGAAATGAAACATCAACCACAGCTGCCACTTGGACTTTCTACATTATGGCGAAACATCCGGAATGTTTAAAGAAGATCCGTCAAGAAATAGAGGAAACTTTTGGTGAGGAAGAAGTCAATTACAGCAGATTACATAGTTTAAAGTATACTATTGCAGTTCTGGATGAAGCAATGCGCGTGTATCCTCCTTTCTGGATGATCGATCGTGAAGCGCAGGCTGACGATGAGTTCAATGGGATGAAAATTTCAAAAGGGACAACGGTAATTCCTTATATCTATGGGGCACACCATAATGCTGAATACTGGAAAAACCCGGAGAAATTCGATCCCTCTCGTTTTTTAGGAGAAAGTGGTGATAAGATCCATCCGTTTGCGCATATTCCATTTGGAGGCGGTCCAAGGGTCTGTATTGGTCAGAACATGGCCAAAATGCAGATATTATTGGTGATGAGTGCAATCGTCAGAGATTACGATTTTGAATTGACCGATAAAAAGGAACTTGGCTTACATGCAATGATGTTATTGAAACCAGATGGACCGGTCAATATGCGCTTTACACGAATTAATTGATCCTATAGAGTAGTTAGCGTGCTCCATGTTTCTTTGATCTTGCACAGCTCTTCATTTGTATTACTGTAAACAGTTTTTTGTTGTGGATCTCTTTTGACGAACAACTTATTCATCTCATCCATAGGGACTTCTCCGAGGTTGAATTTGCTGTAAATATAGGAGATCGTGCTTAGCGGGTCATTAGTAAGGTCTTCAAATTTTATTTCAATTAGCTGTTCTTCCTTAAGAATGACTATTTTCTCTTTGTAGCTTGACATAACCTGCAGATAGGTGTCCAGTACATAACGTTTGATCTGATCATCCTTCAGCTTCTGAAAACTAATTTCCCGCGTGATAACTTTCCAGAAATAGATGGATGAGTTATAAACCTCAATCGGATCCCTTTCGATGTATATAAATTGAGCATTGGGAAATCTTTGAACGAGCTCATGGATCCTTGCCGTATCTCCCGGAGATTTTACGATCATCCTTTTTCCTCCCGATGCGTAGGAGAACTTTTTAATGAGGTATTCGTAATCACGCAGCCATCCTTTTACATCTTTTTTATCCTTAATTGTGATCAAGCGATCCTTCCAGTAAGGATAATTTTTCGGGAACATATGTCCCCATGTGTAGCTGTATGGACTACCCAGTGCACACATTGCCGACTCCAACTCACCGGGAAGGTCAAGGTCCATCGGGACGCGCTGAAAAGAATAAGGAATCCCGAGCAGTTTACAAAGCTTATTCAGTGGCTTTTTTAACCAGTTTTCGCAAAGAATGAACGTGTCAGGGAATAAAAAATGAAAAACACTAGTCGTTGCATACTTGTCATCGATAGACATTAAATGCTGAAGATGGGTCGTTCCACTGCGCCAGTGCCCAATGATGAATATGGGATCTTCTTTCAATTGAAATCGATGGATCCTTCGTTCAAATAACAATAGTTCGGTTAATCGGAAGGGTTCAAGCAAGATAAATCGTACCAGAAAAAATGTGAAGATTGGCACTTTTGAAAGATATATTCCACGATTCTTAAATACCATGAATAGTATCATCCAAACCGGGTAAAAAGGAAGGATGCGGAGAACATTTAACATTCGATGGTTTTGGGAATAAAAAATGAAAATAATTGAATTATTCGATATAATATTGTCTTGTCTTGTTAATCTTTGCAGTTAGTATGCAGGCATATCGGTTTCAGTCTAAAAATGATGCTCAATTCCTTCAAACATTGAATGACCGAGTTGAAGCATTCCTGAAAGATCAAAAGATCAGTCGTAAAGCAAATGACAAGATGGTTCTTAAGACCGTGTTTCACTTTGGGATATTTATTGGGATATATGCAGTCATACTCTCAGATCAGATCCATAATTTAGGCCTAATCTTCCTTCTTTGGACACTTCTTGGAGTGGGACAGGCTTTGATTGGCATGACGATCATGCATGATACTGTGCATGGAGCTTATTCGGGTAAAAAATGGGTAAATGCATTGCTCGAGATTCCAATAATTGCAATTGGTGTCGAGTCTGCAATATGGAGGATCGAACACAATTTCTTTCATCACAACTATACCAACATAGAGGGGGTAGATCAAGATATTCATCCAAGATATCTGTTTCGATTTTCAAAGCACCAACCCAAAAAAAGGTTCCATCGCTTTCAGCACATATATGCGGTTTTTCTATACGCCCTGCTAACGTTTGAATGGATGACTGTTAAGGACTTCATGAAAGTGAACAAATATTATAAGGAAGGTGTGATCCCTGATAAAAAAAAGGCTTGGACCCTTGCAATGATAATTCTGATCAAGAAGCTTATCTTTTTTACACTTTATTTGATTATACCCATTCTTGTACTGAGTTTTCCATGGTATCTTATCGTCCTAATGTTTTTTACAAAGTTGGGAGTTTCAGGGATCATAATGACTGTAATCTTCCAAACAGCGCATGTCGTTCCTAATTGTGA
Source organism: Chitinophaga pinensis (assembly GCA_945861175.1). GTDB lineage: Bacteria > Bacteroidota > Bacteroidia > Flavobacteriales_D > Crocinitomicaceae > M0103. The sequence goes on from CAMATR010000183.1 coordinate 2,625, forward strand.
TTTTCTTGATCCAGTATCCCAGGAAATGAAGGATTCATGGCACATGCATCAATTAAAGACCACAGCAAATTTTGCACATGGACATAAGGTGGTAACCTACTTGTTGGGAGGGTTGAATTACCAGATCGAACATCACCTTTATCCGGATATCTGTCATGTTCATTATCCTCAGCTCTCATTGATCGTCAAAAAAACGGCGCAAGAATTTTCTATGCCTTATAATGAGAACAACTCTTTATGGTCAGCAATTTCAGGTCACTTTGCTCTTCTTAAGATGCATGGAAGAGTAGAATAAGATTTTCTTGTTTTGTTTTTTCATCATTCTCTTTCTGCTTCTCACTTGTCACTTTAAATTTATTGGGGATTCTTCCCATTCCAGCACTCCTGTCAAATCCATTAAAAAGTTAGATTTTTCGACCTCATAGGTCACTCGAGCGGAGATTTGGTCAATTTTGATTGAATCTCCGCTTTTTTATTTATACAAAAGAGATTGATATTGAACGTATTAACTCAAAAAATACGTTCGTTCGAAAAGTTATAACTCGTTTGTATAATTTTTATCCAAACATCTGTGAACTTATCGAGGCTTGTCGCAGTGGCGATTTCGAAGCACTTCACTTGTCAAACAAGCAGAAACTCTGATAGAAGCACAAAGCTTGATTTAACCACTGAACCGACACTTTTGGGTAGGTGCTGTTATGGGCTGGTTTCATTCCTTAACTACTTTTATTACTTGATTTAATTCCCCCTCGATAATTAAAAAGTAAACACCTTTATTTAATTCAGCCATAGCGATATTAGATATTTCTGAATTTAGTTTCCCGACCAAAATATTTCTTCCTAGTCTATCATAAAGAGAATATTTTTTACCTATCAAAGCAGCATTTACTTTTATATTCAAAACATTGGAGACTGGGTTAGGAAAAACTTCAACCTCTGCAAGGTCATAATTCTCAATTCCTGTAACTACATCGCAGTCTGAAAAATAATCCGATATAAATGCTTTTTGAGTATCATTTATCGAATGTTGAGCTGTTCCATTTACGAGAACCACATCTCCAGAAAGATAAGAATATTCAGTAATCGCCGCACTGCCTGTACCTATTGCTGTTCCTGAATTTAACTGACTACCAGTATAACCTTTGTAAGTAGCTATATTATAAGCAGCAGTTTCTGCTGGTAAAAAGTTTAAACCTAAGAAAACACCACCATTATAAGGAATTACACCATCGTTCGTATTACTGATACTTAAATATTTTCTGGTTGGCAAAGGGTTTACCATCATATCGTAACCACAATAAGCACTAGTGCTGGTTGTTGCACTACTTGGTTTATAAAAATTTCCATTTCGATATAATGCATCGGCCAAATGCGAAACTACAGCACATACGATATCTACACCAGGATTAGTATTTTCAATAAAATCCTATTGGCTAAGCTAGCACCATTTGATGACCCTATAATTCTGATTTTATTGGTATCTACATTAGTGTATGTTTGCAAGATATTTACAAGATCATTGATCATCTCAACATCAGGTGCATCACTATTTTCCGCACATATATTCCAACTGTTTAAATATCCCGAAGGCGCAACTAATATGTGGCATTGTAGTGTATTAATATATTGACTAATAAAAGATGAACCTGCTCCTCCATTACCATGTAATAAAATACATACTGGGAATCCTCCTACGGGTGGTGTTCCAGTAGGAACAGATATAGTTATTGGATAGGTGTATCCACTAGGTTGTTGACTCCATGTTTTAGTAATGCTAATACTCGTAGTATTAGTTAAAACCTGAGAAAATACTTCTATCGGGTTGCAAAATAAAGCGATGAAAAAAGTGATGAAAAGTCTACTTGTGATATTTATGTTCATTTTTTGTTTTTTATATAAGTTTGTTTCTATTGCCCATAACGGCAGTTCGTCTAAAAACCTACTTTAGGTTCAAATCCGAACTGTCTTTTATCTAAATATAATCCATTTAAAGAAGCCAAGTGTCGCCACTTTGAAAATGCACCTTCGAAAAAATCAATACCAAACATTCGTCTATTGAGCTTCAAATATCCGTAAATAAACAATTTCAATAAATCTGATGGGTGATATGCTGATCGACCATTCTCAATGAAGGCCATTTTAAATCCATAATCAGAAAGTCTGATTGCATCAACAAACAAATCGATTAATCGAACTTCATTGTCATCTGAAACAGCTTGATCCAAACAGAAAAACTCTGTTTGATTCCGATCATTTCCTTGTATAAATTTCATACAGAAAGATACGAAAAGTCACAATTTTGACAATGAGAAAAAGGATG
>CAMATR010000184.1 GCA_945861175.1 Chitinophaga pinensis
TGGAGCTCCTTACATTCGGTTATATCTGAAGATCAATTTTGGGAAAATATTGATGCATTGAAAGACGCGGGTGCTGAGGGGATTTTGGTTGTGCCAATCGAGAAAATGGTAAGATAATAAAGTTGAAAATGAAAAAGTTTATTTATCCCGATAGTACTTCTTTAAAAATAGCTCTGACAAGACCTTCAATGGATGCTATTGATTTGGAAGATTTGGTCAGAGCGATTTTTGATGATGTAAAAGATAACGGTGACCCGGCAATTCATAAATACACTGAGCAATTTGACAGTGTTAAATTGAATGAACTCTTAGTTTCAAAAGAGGAGATATATTCAGCCGAAAAGATACTTTCAACTGAATTAAAAGTAGCTATTCAACTAGCAGCAAAAAATATAAAAGTATTTCATGAATCTCAGCATGAAGAACTTGTCAAAATCGAAACCATGCCTGGAGTAGTCTGCTGGAGAAAATCAGTAGGTATTGAAAAGGTAGGCTTGTATATTCCTGGCGGTACAGCACCACTTTTTTCAACAGTTTTAATGCTCGGAATACCTGCTTCTTTGGCGAGATGCAAGCGAGTTGTTATGTGCACTCCAAGTAGAAAAGATGGAAGTATTCATCCTGCAGTATTATTCGCAGCAAGCCTTGTTGGAATTGATGAAATCTATAAAATAGGGGGTATTCAAGCAATTGCAGGAATGTCGATAGGGACAGATTCAATTCCAAAAGTGCACAAGCTTTTTGGACCAGGAAATCAATATGTTACAGCAGCGAAGAAATATGCACAAAAATTTGGTTTGGCTATAGATATGCCTGCTGGCCCAAGTGAATTAATGGTAGTGGCTGATGAAAAATCGAATATTGAATTTATTGCGTCAGATTTGCTATCCCAAGCTGAACATGGAACTGATTCTCAGGTTTTATTAATCTCGACTGATAAAACGATTATTGAAAAGGTTGAAATTGAATTAAAAAAGCAGTTAGCTGCTTTACCGAGAAAATCTGTTGCAGAAAAGGCATTGGATAATTCTTCAATAATAGTTGTACAAAAAGATGAAATCCTATCAATAATTAATGAATATGCACCTGAACATTTAATCTTACAAACGAGTTTTAATGAGTTTTTATTGGATGGTATAGTAAACGCTGGTTCAGTTTTTATAGGTGATTTCACTCCAGAGAGTGCGGGAGATTATGCTTCTGGAACAAACCATACATTGCCTACAAACGGATATGCAAAACAATATTCAGGCGTCTCATTGGATTCATTTGTAAAGAAAATAACATTTCAACAAATAACAGAGAAAGGAATTCAGCATATTGGTCCAGCAATTGAAGAAATGGCAAAGGAGGAGGGCTTGGAGGCGCATAAAAATGCTGTTACTGTAAGATTAAAAAGTATTGGTGTATGATTTTTGATTTAGAAAAATATATTCGACCAGATTTATTAGGAATGAAACCCTATTCTTCAGCTAGGGATGAGTTTGAGGGTCAAGCCTCAATTTATTTAGACGCTAATGAAAACCCTTTCAATAATGGTGTAAATCGTTATCCTGACCCAATGCAGAAAAAATTAAAAGAGCGCATTGGGCAATTAAGAGGTGTGAATTCAAACCAAGTTTTTCTTGGTAATGGATCAGATGAGTGTATAGATTTATTATTCCGTCTTCTTTGTAGACCTAACTTAGATCGGGCAGCAACTATTTCACCTTCTTATGGTATGTATGCCGTATCAGCAAAAATTAATCAGGTTGATCTTTCTGAGATTTTACTCAATGAAGATTTTTCGATGGATGTGGATCGTATCCTAAAAGAATCTTTGGGATGTAAATTATTGTTTTTATGTTCTCCAAACAATCCGACCGGTCACACTTTTCCGAAAAAACAATTATTGCGAATAGTAGAAGAATTCAAAGGTGTAGTGCTTATCGATGAGGCTTATATTGATTTTTCAGAGGAATCTTCAATGATTAATGAACTCGTAAAGTATAAAAATTTGGCTGTGTCTCAGACATTTTCAAAAGCATATGGCATGGCTGGGATTCGATTGGGTTTACTTTTTGGTTCCCAAGACCTAATTGCATGGGTTAATAAAATTAAGCCACCTTATAATGTCAATCAGTTGACACAAGATTTTGCATATGATAAATTAGGAGAAACAGAACGTGTGAAAACTGAAATAGAATCTATCAAAACTGAACGTGAATGGATTGTCAAAGAATTGATGAAATTGCAACAAATTCAACGGGTTTACCAGAGTGATTCCAACTTTATATTAGTTAAAGTAATAAATGCAAATAAGATGTATAATTATTTAATTAATAATGACATAGTTGTTCGCAATAGATCTAATCAACCCCTTTGTCTAAACACACTGAGACTGACCATTGGCACACCAATTGAGAACAAGAAATTAATCGAAAAAATGAGTGAATTTGTTTTATGAAAAAGCTATTATTTATTGACCGGGATGGGACATTAATATTGGAGCCGCCAGTTGATTTTCAAGTTGACAGTTTTGATAAGCTTAAGTTTTATCCTAATGTTTTTTCCGGGTTGGGTCGTATTGCCCGTCAATTGGATTATGAGTTTGTTATGGTAACTAATCAAGATGGGTTAGGCACTACTAGTTATCCTCATGAATCGTTTATTGGTCCTCACAAATTGATGATAGAGGCTCTTGAGTCCGAAGGAATAGTGTTTATTGAAGAATGTATTGACACTTCCTTTCCTGAAGAGAATTCTCCGACTCGAAAGCCTAAAACAGGTTTATTGTCCCGTTACATGACAGGTGAATTTGATTTGAAAAATTCTTTTGTAATTGGGGATCGTTTAACGGATATTGAATTAGCTAAAAATCTAGGATCAAAAGCAATTTATATGCTCAATGAAAATGATCCTGGCAAAGGGGAGGTTTCAGTTGAAGAGAGGGAATTATTGAATTATGTTGCTCTGCAAACCACGGATTGGAATGAGATTTATACATTTTTAAGACTTGGTGAACGGAATTCCAGATACAGCAGAAAGACCAATGAAACTGACATTTTAATAGAACTAGATCTGGATGGAACGGGAAAATCATCAATAGAAACAGGAATTTCTTTTTTCGACCACATGTTGGATCAAATTGCACGGCATGGCTCTTTGGATCTGAATATAAAGGTTAATGGAGATTTGCAAGTGGATGAACATCATACAATTGAAGATACTGCCATTGCTCTTGGAGAGTGTTTTTCCAAAGCGCTTGGTTCAAAATTAGGAATAGAGCGATATGGTTTTTGTTTACCTATGGATGATTGTCTGGCGCAAGTCGCAATTGACTTTGGGGGCAGAAATTGGTTGGAATGGCAAGCAGATTTTAAGCGTGAAATGATCGGTCAGATGCCTACAGAAATGTTTTTTCATTTTTTTAAATCTTTTACAGATGGAGCGAAGTGTAATTTGAATATTAAGGCTGAAGGTTTAAATGAGCACCATAAAATAGAAGCTATTTTTAAGGCTTTTGCTAAAGCGATTAAAATGGCAAAAAGACGGGATGGTGATAATGCCGTTTTACCTTCAACCAAAGGCCTGTTATGATGAAATTAACAATTGTAGACTATGGAGCTGGAAACGTATTTTCTGTAAGCTCAGCATTCCATAGATTGGGAATAGAGCCTACTTTATCATCTGATCACGAAGAGATTAGGTCTTCAGATTTAGTGGTATTTCCGGGAGTCGGGCATGCTGAGTCAGCAATGCATCAACTGAAAGAAAATGGCTTGGACAAGCTATTACCTGCCTTGAAGCAGCCGGTACTGGGAATTTGTCTTGGTATGCAATTGATGTGTGAATCAACTGAAGAGGGCGATACAGTTGGTTTGGGTATTTTTGAAGGAGTAAGGGTGAAGCGTTTTGATGAACGATTAAAAGTGCCTCACATGGGTTGGAATGAATTAGTTAATTCAGTCGGATTTTTAACCGGTATTCAAGATTCAGTCTATTTCGTGCACAGTTATTTTGCGCCTCAGAATAAATACGTTGTTGCAGAGGCAAAATATCCCTTTGAGTTTGCTGCTGCAATGGAGAAACAAAATTTTATTGGTTGTCAGTTTCACCCTGAAAAAAGTGGACAAGTTGGCGAGTTTATTTTGAAACGTTTTTTAACATTAAAATGACAATTATACCTGCAATAGATTTAATAGATGGCAATTGTGTGCGTCTTACGAAAGGTGATTATGCCTCAAAAAAGATTTATCATTCTGATCCCTTGGAAGTTGCTCAGCAATTTGAATCGGCAGGTTTCAAGCGCTTGCATTTGGTAGACTTGGATGGTGCAAAAGCTGGCAAAGTGATTAATCTTTCTGTTTTAGAAAGAATTTGTTCAAACACTTCTTTGAAGGTCGATTTTGGAGGTGGAATTAAAACACAAAAAGATTTATCATCGGTTTTTTCAGCTGGGGCTCATCAAGTAACTATTGGTAGCTTGGCGGTGAAAAATCCACCATTATTAAAAGAATGGATTTTGGAATATGGAGCTGAAAAAATCATTTTAGGAGCAGATGTTAATAATAAAAAAATTGCAGTAAATGGCTGGTTAGAAACTAGTAATATAGATTTATTTAAATTTATACATGAATACTATAATTTAGGGATTAGGCATGTTTTATGCACCGACATTTCAAAAGATGGAATGTTAGCAGGTCCGGCTTTTGATTTGTATAATGAGCTTATGGACTCATTTACCGATCTTCAGTTAATTGCAAGCGGCGGAGTATCGAATATAACAGATGTTATTCGTTTAAAGGATAATGGCATCCCGGCTGTAGTAATTGGAAAGGCAATTTATGAAGAAAGAATCGGACTTAAAGAATTGTCAGCGTTATGTTAAAAAAGAGAATTATTCCTTGTTTGGATATTAAAAATGGAAGAACTGTAAAAGGAATCAACTTTGAAGGTTTACG
>CAMATR010000185.1 GCA_945861175.1 Chitinophaga pinensis
CATGTGGAATATCCATTTCTGGAATTAACCCTGATGCAATGCATATATACGGTAATGGAGATGGCAGACTTCCTGAATTGAATTCAGTTCCGAGAACTGACGACTTAGCTCAAAATGCCATTCAGATGTTCGGTGATACTGACGGATCCTTTGATGATGGGGATTATTTCCTTTTTTATGGCTGGGGTCCAAGCCGTTGGCGTGCAAATGGTTTATCCGAAATGAACTTGGATAAAAATATTTATAGCGATATTTCATGCTATTACATCAATATCAATGAAAATTTACCTCCGTTAAGGATTCAGTCACAATCTTTAAATTTAGAAACACCAAATCAAGTTGTTAACTCCTATTCATTTTGTGACATTTATGAAAATGACTTGGTAAATTTAGTTGGTGGAGGGCAACGATGGTATGGTGAATTGTTTGATACTGATTTGGAGCAGGTTTTCAATTTTTATATACCTGATATTATTTCATCAAGTCCAGCTTATTTTAAAACATCAATAGCAGCAAATGCACCCTCTGCTTCCGGAACTGTGCAAGAATATTCAGTTAATGGAAACGTCATTTCATCATCAGTATTGCCTGTGGCATCCTACGATTATGCTCAGTCTGTTAAGTCGATGAATTTAATAAATCCGCCACCAAGTTTGCCTTTCAAAATAAAAGTTACTAGAAACTCACCGAGTACCGTATTTTATTTAGATCGAATATTATTGAATGCACGAAGGTCGTTGAAGTTTTACAATGCTCAATTTAACTTTAGGGAGTTAACAACTGTAGGATCAGGAAACGTAACGGAGTTCAATTTAACTGGATTGCCTAACTCAGGTTTCATATGGGATGTTACGGACAGGCATGTACCGTCCAAAGTTCAAGGAATGATGACTTCAACTTCTTTTTCATTCGTATTATCTACGGACACATTGCGCGAATTTGTGGCTTCTAACGGAACAACTTTTTTAACACCAAGTCGAATTGGGTTTGTTAGTTCGCAAAATTTACATGGATTATCTCAAGCTGATATGCTCATAGTGACACACCGTGATTTTTTAGCACAGGCTAATCGTCTAGCTGAACTACACGAAAATGAAGGATTGTCAGTCCATGTTGTAACCACCGACCAAATCTATAATGAATACAGTTCAGGAATGCTAGATCCAACTGCCATAAGAATGTTTGTGAAGATGTTTTATGATCGTTCCGTTTCATCGGGAAACCCTCCAAAATATCTTTTGCTTTTTGGGGATGGAACGTATGATCCCAAGGACAGAGTTTCAAATAATAATAATTACGTTCCAACCTATCAGGTTTTGGATGGAGAAAATCATATTTCAGCTCTTGTGACTGATGATTATTATGGAATGTTAGATTACAATGAAGCGATTGCGCCATCTGATTTATTAGATATTGGTGTTGGTAGATTACTAATTTCAGACACAAAAATAGCAAAGGAGCAAGTTGATAAAATTGAGCACTACTTGAAAAATGGTTCCAACATTTATTCAAACTCATCAAATACAGGTCAATGCAATGCGCAAGGTCTGGTGTCGACTTTTGGTGATTGGAGATTAAATTATACCCAAATCGCTGATGATGAGGAAGGGGGGTATTTTATTGTTCAAGATACTGAACCTCAATATAATTATGTAAAAGCAAATTATCCTGATCTAAATTGTGATAAATTGTATACTGATGCTTACACGCAAGTAACAACAGCAGGAGGAGAGCGATATCCAGATGTTTTTAATGCCATAACAGACCGGGTTGGCCGTGGTGCTTTGGTAGTAAATTATGTTGGACACGGCGGAGAGGTTGGTTTAGCTGAAGAAAGGATAGTAACAATTCCTCAAATTCAAAGTTGGAACAACATAGATAAATTAAATTTGTTTGTATCAGCCACTTGCGAATTCACAAAGTATGACGATCCTGCTCGCATATCAGCAGGTGAATATGTATCCTTGAGCGTGGCAGGAGGTGCAATTGCTTTAATGACCACCTCACGTTCCGTATTTTTTGGTGTGAATACCTTAACTGGTTTTCAATTTTTCCAGCATGACTTTGAAAGAGATTCGAACAATGAACCACTATCATTTGGAGAAATTATGCGTTTAACAAAAAATGGATCAGGGTCTTCCGATAATAAGCGCAGTTTTACTTTGATTGGAGATCCAGCTTTGAAAATAGCATTACCTAGATTAAAAGTTATTACTGATAGTATAAATGGTTTCAGTCCTATTATTGAAATAGATACTATTCGCGCTCTCAGTAAAGTTACTATTAAAGGTCATATTGAAGATTTTAATGGAAATCAGTTGACAAATTTTAACGGTATTTTATCACCATCTATATTCGATAAACCAAAAGAACTATCAACATTAGGACAAAATGCTGATTCTCCTGAAATAGACTTTGAATTGCAGAAAAATATAGTATATAAAGGTAAAGCAACCGTAAACAATGGTTATTTCACTTTTTCTTTTGTCGTTCCAAAAGACATAAACTTTGCCTTTGGTAATGGGAAGATAAGTTATTATGCAAATGACATTCAAACCGATGCAAGTGGATCAGATACGCGCCTAATTGTTGGTGGAATTGACCCCAACGGAATTATTGATAATCAAGGCCCAGAAATTTCATTGTATATTAATGATAAAAACTTTGTGTCAGGGGGTATAACTGATGAAACCCCTCAACTATTGGCTGAGTTGTATGACGAAAATGGTATAAATACAGTTGGAAATGGTATAGGACATGATTTGATGGTTGTTTTGGATGATAATAGCGCGGATCCAATAGTACTAAATAATTATTATTCAGCGGACCTTGATTCCTATCAGTCTGGTGAGGTAAAGTATAATTTCCCATCCTTAGAAAAAGGAAAACACAAATTGACAATTAAGGTTTGGGATGTCAATAATAATTCATCTGAAAAATCGATTGACTTTGTAGTTCAAGAAAAAGCTGAAATGGCACTTGATCATGTTTTAAATTATCCTAATCCATTCACAACAAAAACACAGTTTTATTTTGAACACAATCAAGTTTGTTCTCAATTAGAGGTACAAATTCAAATTTATACGGTTTCAGGTCGCTTGGTCAGAACATTAAATCAAATTGTAAATACGGAAGGATTTCGATCACAAGGCATTGATTGGGATGGAAGAGATGATTTTGGAGATCAACTTGCCAAAGGCGTGTATGTCTATTCGTTAAAGGTAAAATCACCTGATGGAACTTCGGCTGAGAAAACAGAAAAATTGGTTTTATTGAAGTAAGCACACAATAAAATCGCTCTATTTGCGTATATTTGCAACCCATTAAGTATTAAAAGACATGTTCAAATTCATATTTTACTTCTTCTTAATCGCTCTTTTATCAAAGGCAATTGCTCAGCCAACGGGCAGCGGTGTGACTGATAATGATCTTCAGCTAAACACAATAACTACTGCAGTTCCGTTCATGTCAATTACTCCTGATTCGCGTGCTGGTGGTATGGGAGATGCTGGTACCGCGCTGAGCCCAGATGCCAATTCAGTTTATTGGAATACTTCGCTATTGAATTTTGCCAAGGAAAAGTCTCAAGTAAGTTTATCATATACTCCTTGGTTGAGGCAGTTAACAAATGACATTCATTTATCCTATGTATCAGCTTATTATAGGGTTAATGAAAGAAATGCTATCGGTGGTTCATTACGATATTTTAGTTTAGGCGAAATTACTTTTACTGATGCTTCGGGAAATGTGATTCGAGACGATAAGCCTAGCGAATTTGAACTAACTGGTGCATATGCCTTTCGCTTAAGTGAGAAATTAAGTATTGGAGTAAATGGGAAGTTTGCATATTCAAATTTAACGGGTGGATTAACAGTTGCTGGAGTAAATACAAAAGCTGGGGTCGTTGGGGCCACAGATATATCTTTTTCCTATTATAATGATGATGCGAAGATTGGCAGTACCAGCGGAGTTTACACTTTTGCAGCTACTATTAATAATGTGGGAAATAAAGTTGCATATTCAGAGCTTTCTACTAGAGATTTTATACCGATGAATTTGAAAATTGGTAACTCTTTCAAGGCTGAATTTGACAAGTATAATAATTTGGCAGTGTGTTTCGATTTGCAAAAATTACTTGTTCCAACACCCGCAATCTATGATTTTTATGATGGCGAGTACACCATGATTTCAGGAAGCAATTCTGATGTTGGTGTAATATCTGGAATGTTACAATCGTTTTACGATGCACCAGGAACACCAGTGAAAGATGCCGATGGAAATTATATTCAGAATTCAGATCAATCATTTGAAGTTACAAAAGGCACTAAGTTGAAGGAAGAATTAGCAGAGGTTAATTTGGCTCTAGGATTGGAATACTGGTATAACAATGTTCTGGCCATTAGAAGTGGTGTGTTTTATGAAAATAAGAACAAGGGGAACCGTCAGTATTTTAATGCTGGTATAGGATTTAAGTACAACAAGTTTGGTGTCGATATTTCTTATTTAGCGTCACTGAATGGGCGTCAAAGTCCTTTGGCTAACACCCTTCGTTTTACGCTTCGATTCGCACTTGGGGATAGCAGTCCTTCCGGCAGTGGAGACGCAAAACCTGAATAAATCATGAATATTCGGATTGGTTTTGGTGTTGATGTTCACCAGTTATCTTCTTCGCATGAGCTTTTTATTGGCGGTAAAAAGATTGAATCGGATTTAGGTGCAGTGGGACATTCTGACGCAGATGTATTACTTCATGTAATTTGTGATGCACTTCTTGGAGCTGCTAATCTTCGAGATATAGGATATCATTTTTCAGATAAAGATCCCAAGTTTAAAGGGATTGATTCAAAAATCTTATTGAAAGACGTAATGAATTTGATTAATGAGAAAGGTTGGGCAGTTCTGAATATCGATTGTACGGTTATT
>CAMATR010000186.1 GCA_945861175.1 Chitinophaga pinensis
ACAAGTAAATAAATCTACCGCTGCATACCCATATTCTGGCCATGTATGAATTGCAAGGTGACTTTCTTGAATAACAACCACTCCAGAAACTCCCCATGGAGAGAAATGGTGAAATGTTGAATTTATTACTGTTGCTCCCGCTTTCTGGGCTGCAGCAACCATGTCCCGTTCAATTTCTGCAACATCATTCATGATGTGAGGATCACAGTTCATAAACTCGACAAGGATGTGATTTCCAAGTGCTATACTCATGGATTAAATTTGTTAATTAGGCCCCAAAGTTATTAATTTCATTGGGATTTTTAAATTTTCGGTTTAATTTTATATCCGAAGCTTATCTTTTCTCTAATTGGGGAAAAAAAGTTAAAAATGGGATTAAAGAGAGATTGGTTTTTTGTTAACTATTTAATAAATGGGCATTTAACAAATTAGCATGTACTTTTCTTATGTTATAAACAGATTATCGTAGAGTGGTTTCATAATAATCAGATTTAGGTATTTTAAAAGGGAAGATGAGTCTTCCCTTTTTTGTTTTCTTAAAAATATTCTATTCCCAATAACATAGCCGTATTTCTCAAAAATACAACCCGTAAAATAAGAACTGAACTTAGTATTTAAGGAACCAGTTTTTTAATAAAGGCAGATACCAACATAAAAAATCGACTTATTAACAATAATTGTAACCTATGTTAATAATCATCGTAATTAGTTTTGAGCAAAACCAGACAAGATGAAAACAGTATTTACTTCCTTCTTTATTTTTGTTTCATTTATAGGTATTTGTTCTACCGAAAAACAGCTGAGTAAATATGAGTACTTCGAGCAATGGAAGAATACTTCTATTCAACAAATGATTCTGAATAAAATTCCTGCAAGTATAACCATGGCTCAGGGAATTCTTGAATCAGGAAATGGTAATTCTGAGTTGGCTCGAAAGGCTAACAATCATTTTGGTATTAAATGTCATGATTGGGATGGGTCTAAAGTTTATATGGATGATGATTCGAAGGGTGAGTGTTTTAGAGTTTATGCGAGTGCTGAAGAATCTTTTGTCGACCACAGTGAGTTTTTAAAGAATAAGGGGCGATATAGTCAGCTATTTACGCTCGAAATAAGTGATTATAAGTCATGGGCGAATGGATTAAAAGAGGCAGGATACGCTACAAATCCTAAGTATGCCCAATTACTGATTGCAATAATCGAAGATTTAAAACTATATGAACTCGACAGGTTAGGTTCAAATGATTTGAAGCCGATTAGTCTCGCTGAAACATCAAAAAACACTAAGTTTTCAGCAAAACATGTTGTCATTACTCATGAAAACAAAGTGAAATTTATTGTTGCCCGCAAATGGGATACTTATTATCGCATCTCGAAAGAATTCGATATGGCTTTATGGCAATTATATAAATACAATGATTTTGGTCCGAAAAAGGACTTTTTAGAAGAGGGTGATATTGTTTATTTACAACCTAAAAGAAAGAAATCAAAAACAAAGGATTTGGTTGTTTTAAATGAGTCTAATACGCTTGTTTCTATTTCACAAAAAGAAGCTATTAATATTGAATCATTACTTAAGTTGAATAAAGATATTTTATCTGAAAATCAAATTATTATTAAAGGTAAAAAAGTTTTACTCCGTTGAATTAATTATCTACCTGTAATAAACAGGTAATGTTTGTTTGTTTGTTTGTTTGAAAAGCCTTGGTTCGCCGGGGCTTTTCTGCTATTTCTAAATGGATTAATTAATATAGGAAGATGACAAAAAGCTGAGAAATTGTATCTACTAACATGGGATTATTTTTTAAAACAATCTTTTAGATTTAATTGTAATTATTCGAAACAGAATCTTTAATTTGCAATTGAATTATCAAATATTATGAAGCCTTCTATAGAACTATTTAATTTGATTAAATCTCTCAGTAAATCAGAGAAACGGTTTTTTAAACTTTCATCTTCTCTGCAGTCTGGAGATAAGAATTATCTTAAGATTTTTGATTTTATAGAATCAAAATATAAATATGATGAGGATGAATTAAAAGATGCTTTTAAAAATGAAACTTTTGTAAGGCATCTTCCTTCTGAGAAAAATCATTTGTACAAATTAATATTGAAAAGTTTAAGGTCATACTACAGTGAGCAGTCAGTAAGCAGCATGTTAAAGCAAGAGATAAAAAATGTTGAAATATTGTATAATAAGGCACTTTACAAGGAGTGTGAGAAATTTGTATCTCGAGCAAAACAGTTGGCTAAAAATCACGAAAAATTCTATTATTGGTATGAGTTACTTTCATGGGAAAAGCGTCTTTTGGAAGAAGCTTACGAGTCAGGTGAGTTTAATCGCAATCTCGATGAATTGGTCGATGAAGAAGAGGTAGTTATTTCGAAGCTTAGAAATTTAGCCGAGTATCAAGTTATTTATTCCAAAATCAATCTTATTTTTCGAAGTGGTGGTTTTACGCGGACAAATGAGGAGCGAAATATTGTGGAAGGAATAGCAGATTACCATCTAATTAAAGGAAAGAATACAGCAATATCGACCAGAGCATCTTCAATATGCTATTACATAAAAGGTCTTTGCGCTGCGACCAATAGAAATTACCAAGATAGTTTTCAGTTTTTCAATAAAACCAGAGAAATATTGGATAAAAATCCTGAAATAAAAGCTGACTCAGGACAGCGGTATGTTATGACTCTATCTCATTTACTTCGTTGCTACATTGACAGCGGTGATTTTGAAAAGTCTCAGGAATTGATAGCTGATATGCGGGCATTGGAGAGTAAAAAAGGATTTGATTCAATGGATATTCGTGTACGTGTGTTTACAACTTCATACAACCTTGAATTAATGCTTTTACATGCGATGGGTGAATTTGAAAAAAGTATCGAATTAATTCCTGAGATTGAAAAATACCAAGGTGCCTTTGGTGATAAGGTAAATAAAGAACAAGAGATCTTGTTTACTTATAACAAGGCGTATAGTTATTTTGGATCCGGTCAATTCAAACGCGCGCTGAGCTATATTAATATTGTTTTAAATGATAATGAGCAGAACTTAAGACAAGATATCTATAGTTTTTCGAGACTTTTCAATTTGGTATTACATTTGGAATTGGAAAATTATGACTTTTTAGAATATAGTATTAAATCCACAAATCGATATCTGAATAAGCAAGAACGAAAATTTGAAGTTGAAAATGTTTGTATTAAGCACATTCGTAAATTATCAAAGGGGGTACAGAACACTGAGAGAATTTTGATTTTAGAGAATTTGAAAGATGAACTTGCTGAGTTGTTAAACAATCCAAATGAGCGAGTTGTCTTAGAATATTTCAATATTACAGCTTGGGTGAACAGTAAAATTCACAAGTTGTCTCTCTCAGAAGCTGTAAAACAATTAGTTGTGCTGAATAGACTTGCTGAATATTGAGATAAAAGTTTGCGCTTAATTCTGTCAATTATTGTCATGAATCAATCTCTTATGCTCATTTGAATTTGCTAAATTTGCAGACTTATTAGGAATTAGCAAGTCATGGCGCAGAAATATACAACAAGAGAAGAAGATTATTCAAAATGGTACAATGAATTGGTTTACAGGGCAGATCTTGCCGAACATTCCGATGTGAGAGGTTGTATGATAATTAAACCTTATGGTTATGCAATTTGGGAAAAAATGAAAGAAATCCTAGATGCAAAATTTAAGGAGACAGGTCACTCGAATGCCTATTTCCCTTTATTTATTCCAAAGTCATATTTATCAAAGGAAGCAAGTCATATAGAAGGCTTTGCGAAAGAATGTGCTGTAGTTACTCACTATAGATTAAAGAATGCTGAAGATGGAAGTGGAATTATTGTTGATCCAACAGCAAAATTAGAGGAGGAGTTAATTATTCGTCCCACTTCTGAAACTATTATTTGGAACTCATACAAAAATTGGATTCAATCTTATCGTGACTTGCCAATCCTTATCAATCAGTGGGCAAATGTAGTTCGCTGGGAGATGAGAACTAGATTGTTCTTGAGAACCTCAGAATTCCTCTGGCAAGAAGGTCATACGGCTCATGCTAAAAAAACAGAGGCAATTCAAGAGGCAGAATTAATGTTGGATGTTTATGCTGATTTTGCGGAGAATTATATGGCGATGCCAGTATTAAAAGGTCGCAAGACAGAAAGTGAGCGATTTGCAGGTGCTGAAGATACTTTGTGCATTGAAGCATTAATGCAGGATGGAAAGGCACTTCAGGCTGGCACATCTCATTTTCTTGGACAAAACTTTGCCAAAGCCTTCGAAGTGAAATATACTGACAAGGAAGGAAAACTTGAATATGTTTGGGCAACATCATGGGGTGTATCAACTCGATTGATGGGGGCATTGATAATGACCCATTCGGATGATGAAGGATTAGTTCTGCCTCCTGCTTTGGCTCCAATTCAAGTTGTCGCTGTGCCTATTCACAGAACCGATGAGGAATTGTCTGCAATTACAACGAAGTTTACTGAATTAGGACACAAACTAAAATTAAAAGGAATTTCTTTTAAATTTGATAATGACGATAACAAGCGTCCAGGATGGAAATTTGCTGAATACGAGGCAAAAGGAGTTCCTATTCGTTTGGCGATGGGGCCGAGGGATTTAGAAAACGGTAAAGTTGAAATTGCTCGTCGAGACACAAAAACAAAAGATGTAATTGATTTTGAAAATGTGGACGTCATAATTGAGAAATTACTATCCGATATTCAGTCTGCTCTTTTAGCAAAAGCTAAAAAATTTAGAGCTGCTAGCATGAAAAAAATCGATTCTTACGAGGAGTTTAAAAAGGATATTGAAAATGGTGGTTTCTTTTTGGCGCATTGGGATGGAACAAAGGAAACAGAATCGAAAATTAAAGAAGAAACCCAAGCGAC
>CAMATR010000187.1 GCA_945861175.1 Chitinophaga pinensis
AGTTTTTTTTGGTCGTAACTTTGCACCCAATTTCCGTTCACTACGTACAATTTAAATAGAGAGGAATCAGAAGAGAATGAGACAACTTAAAATTACGAAGTCGATTACAAATCGCGAGAGTCAATCCCTTGATAAATATCTTCAAGACATTGGTAAAGAGGAGTTAATTACAGCCGAAGAGGAAGTAGAGTTAGCGAGAAAGATCAAACAAGGTGATCAAAAAGCCTTAGAGAAGTTAACAAGAGCAAATTTAAGATTTGTAGTTTCGGTAGCGAAACAGTATCAAAATCAGGGTCTAACCCTACCCGATTTAATTAATGAAGGAAACTTGGGACTGATTAAAGCAGCACAGAAATTTGACGAAACACGAGGATTTAAATTTATTTCATATGCAGTATGGTGGATTCGTCAGTCAATCCTTCAGGCTTTAGCAGAACAAGCTCGTATTGTTCGTCTCCCTCTTAACCAAGTTGGATCGTTGAACAAGATTAATAAAGCTTTTTCGCGTTTAGAACAGGAATTCGAGCGCCCACCTTCAGCAGAAGAACTCGCCGAGGCTTTAGAAGTTCCTGAAGACAAAATCAAAGAAAGTTTAAATGTTTCTGGCAGACACGTTTCTATGGATGCACCCCTTTCTACTTCAGAAGATGGTGGTACATTGATGGATGTAATGGCCAATGCAGATGCCCCTAAGGCCGATCACGCCTTGATGGCTGAGTCTCTGCAAAAAGAGATTGAACGCTCTTTGAGTACACTTACAGATAAAGAACGTGAAATTATTCGATTATTTTTCGGTATAGGAATGAACCATGGTTTAACGTTAGAAGAAATTGGGGCTAAGTTCAATCTTACTCGTGAGCGCGTGCGTCAAATAAAAGAGAAAGCGATTAGAAGATTACGTCACACATCGAGAAACAAATTACTCAAAGCATATTTGGGTTAATCATTATAAAAAGGCTACCTGCTATTGTGAGTAGCCTTTTTTGTTTTATTCAATTTATATCAATCATTAAATAAAAAAAATGGAAGCTGCTGTAGGTTATGAAAAAGAACTGAAATCGTACATTGAAAAAGAACGTGCTGCTGTTAAACTAGGAAGTAAAGTAGGTGAACTACTTTATAATAAAGGCATAGAATTGGTTCTTTTCCGTCACCATTTGACTGACACAACTATTTCTGAATTGTTGAATTTACATCAATATGCAAAAACTGTTGTAAACAAACCTATCGATATTTTCACCTCCTCTGAACTCGCTGAAGAAATTTATAAGATGGATCTAGCACCATCGAAACTAGACATCGGTAAATTGTCAAGTGAGTGGTTAGCAGAGCAAACCAACTATGTTTCAAAAGCAGCCTTCTTAAGTGATAAATTAGCTGGATTTGGAATTTCTAAATCAAATGAAATTGAACCCCGAGATGTGGTACTTTATGGTTTTGGTCGAATTGGCCGTTTAGCTGCGCGTGAATTGATTAAACAGGCTGGGAAAGGTCAACAACTTCGATTGAAAGCTATTGTAACGAGAGGGTCTTCTGATACTGATATTATCAAACGTGCTTCCTTATTGCGTAATGATTCTGTCCACGGTGCGTTTAACGGATCTGTAATTGAAGATTTGGAAAATAAGGCTTTAATAATCAATGGTCAAATTGTCAGAATGATTGACGCAAGTAACCCTGAAGACATTGATTATACACAATCTGGTATTTCTAATGCTCTTGTGATTGACAATACAGGAGTTTTTACAAATCGTGAAGCGTTATCTCGCCATTTGAAAGCGAAAGGAGTATCAAAAGTTCTCCTCACTGCTCCAGGTAAGGAGATCCCTAATATAGTCTATGGAATCAACCAAGTAGATTTAGACATAGAAAATGAGAATATTTTTTCAGCAGCATCGTGCACAACGAATGCTATCTCTCCAGTGCTTAAAGTAGTGAACGATAATTTTGGCGTAGTCAAAGGGCATATTGAAACTGTCCATGCATATACCAATGATCAAAACCTTCTGGATAATATGCACAAAAAACCAAGAAGGGGAAGATCAGCAGCTATTAACATGGTTATTACATCAACAGGCGCCGGTAATGCTGTAACAAAAGTGATTCCTGAGATGAAAGATAAATTGACTGCTAATGCAGTCCGTGTACCTACTCCCAACGGTTCTTTGGCAATTTTGAGTCTTGAATTGAACAGAACAACTTCAATTGAAGAAGTAAATGCTGTTCTTCGAGATGCTTCATTAAATGGGGCATTAGTAAACCAAATCTATTACTCGTACGATCCAGAATTAGTATCAAGTGACATTATTGGGAATACTTGCTGTTCTGTTTTTGATTCCCATGCAACGATTGTTTCGAACGATGGGAAAAATGTTGTTCTTTACGCATGGTACGATAATGAATTTGGATATACTAAGCAAGTTGTTCGTTTAGCAAAACACGTAACGAAAGTTCAAAGAGCAATTTATTACTAATAACTAATCAAAAAAAAAGGCTTCAAATTTGAAGCCTTTTTTTTTGATTAGAAATCTTTCATAGTTTTTTCCATTTCCTTATACGATTCGCACTCTTTCATTTCTTCCACCATCTTCTTTTGCTCCTCTTCTGTTTTCCCATCATCCAATTTCTCACACTCATCCAAATCAGATTTGTACTTATTCTGAATTTCTTGAAGTTTTGTAGGATTCATACCTGCAGCTTTCATCTCCTTGACCATAGCTAATCCTTTATCAGAGCAGTCACAAATTTCACTTTTCCCGCAAGAGAATAAAAGTAAGATTCCTAAAGCACTGCAATTGTATATAATTTTTCTCATAATTTAAGTTGTTAATTATTTTTAAAATTACTATTTACAAAAAAAAAATCACCTTAATGAAGCAGCTTCTTTTAGGCATTTCTTAACTCTTCTCTCATGCAAATCGCGCTGCTCTGGTGTACGGTTTGGATCTTGAATCCTGAAAGCTTGACATTTATTATCTACTATATCCCAGCGTGCCATTAGTTTATCACTTGAATTTCCACCCTTAATCGCTTTATCGATAGAATCATTAACAACCACGCAATGACAAAAATCCCATTGCTCTCCATATTTTTTTTCAATCTTGGCAATTGACTCTTTTAAATCGGTACTATCAATGTCTATTTTGCTTGGATTCTTTGATTTCAGCACAGCCTCCTCAATTGTCAATTCTTTCGAATTCAAATCTTCACCGCAACTTCCGCAATCTTCGCATTCCTCTTTGGAGGTGCATGAAATCAGAAGTAAAAGAATCGAAGAGAAAAGAAGGATTTTTTTTAACATCTTAAAAAATGATTGTTTCTAAATATAGAATAAAAATGTGACTTTATAAAAAAGTGAAATAGATTTTATATTACACAAAAGCTGATGGTCAGCTTTATCATTTAAATTCTCTTTTTAGGCTTGAATTTGATCAGCAGATGTATGTGCAATTGCAGATTTTTCCAAACGAATTTTGGTTCCTTCAGAACTCAATAGCACCGTTGACTCACCAATTTCAAGGATCTTTCCATGAATACCACCGGTAGTAACGACTTTATCACCTGAGGCCAATGATTCTCTGAATTTCTTTAATTCTTTTTGTTTTTTAGTTTGAGGACGAATCATGAAGAAGTAGAAAACTACCACGATCAAAATCAAGGGTATAATTTGTTCCATGTTTATTTGTTTTTATTTATTTGATTTAAAATTATTTAGATTTTACAGTTGCTTTTATAGCGACTTCTGTTACAGATGGTTCAGTGTTAGCAACAATACGAACCGACTTCGTAATAAGCCCTGTTGAAGTTCTTTCAGTATCGACCTCTGCTGTAATAACACCTGTCTCACCTGGCTGAATTGGGTCTTCAGGTTTACTCGCGACTGTGCAAGAGCAAGATCCCTTCACATCTGCTATTACCAAAGGGAAATTACCAGTATTTTCAACGTTAAATTTTGCAGTAATCAACTCACCTTTGACCACTTCTCCTGCATCATAAACGGGATCAACCATCATAGAGGTTTTATTACCCACCTCCACTACTTCCGTATTTGTGCACGAATAAAATAATGCTGTTGCTAAAAAAAATAATAAACTCTTTTTCATAATTTAATTCATTAATCCTCTACCTATTTTTACGATTTTTTTATCTTTTTTTAATCTATCAATTGCCTTGTCAAGGACACCATTTATAAAACTGTTACTTTTAGGAGTGCTGTAAAATTTGGATATCTCAATGTATTCATTTAGAGAAACTTTTGTTGGGATATTGCTAAAAACTTGCATTTCTGTGATGGCCATTTTCATTAAAATAATGTCCATTTTTGCAATACGGTCTAACTCCCAGTTTTTCGTTAAGTCGTCTATTAACAGCTCATTATCCTTATCCATCGAGATTGTCTTACGCAATAACTCTTTAATAAAATCCTGCTCGTTATCATCCACTTTATAGAGTGGTAAAATATCTATCACCTTTCCTTCCTCAGCTGATTTAATTGTTTTTAAAACCATTGAGCAAGCTAAATCAATATCATCTAACCAATGAATACTTTTCTCTTCGAAAAAATTATAGAGCAGCGGAAAATTAGCTATCTCGACTTTGAATAATTCAATAGCCATTAACTTATCATTTTCGAATCCGGTCTCATCATTATTCATGAAGTCCAAATAAGTCTCACTGTCTTTAACTTGTAAAAACATTTTTCGGAACATTTCCCGATGCTCATCCCCAACCCAATTGATTTTTCGCTCTTCTGACAACTTTCTTAGTGCTAAATTGGATTCCAACATAGCGAACAATTGATTATTTATAAGCTTTAAATTGGGATTCAAATCTTCTTTTGAAGGCCTAATTTTCTTTTTATTCTCTTCAATTCT
>CAMATR010000188.1 GCA_945861175.1 Chitinophaga pinensis
CCGCAAACGGAGAGTTCAAAGGCAACTTGGGAGAATTAAAGGTGGATGTAATCCTTGATAAAGTAGCAAAAACACTTACAATTCGGGACTGCGGTATTGGTATGACTGCGGACGAGATTGATAAATACATTAACCAGATTGCATTCTCAGGCGCTGAAGAATTTGTTCAGCAATACAAAGGAAAAGAGGGTGCAGAGCAAATTATAGGTCATTTTGGACTAGGGTTTTACTCTGCGTTCATGGTTGCTGAAAAGGTACAAATACGCACATTATCTAAAACTGAGGGCGCTCAAGCGGTCCAATGGGAAAGTAATGGTTCTCCAGAATATACGATAATAGACATCGAAAAAGAAGGTAGAGGAACAGAAATAATTTTATTTATTTCGGAAGAATCGGCAGAATTTTTAGAGAAATCAAAAATAGCTGAGATCCTAACTAAATATTGTAAGTTCCTTCCCATTCCTGTATTTTTTGGTGACAAAACTGAATATATTGATTCCCCTGAAGGCGAAAAAGACGAGAATGGCAATGTAAAGCGAGTTGCTGTTGAGGTTCCAAATCAAATCAATAACCCACAACCAGCTTGGACGAAAGCACCTGTTGATTTGAAACAAGAGGATTATGAAGCATTCTACCGTGAATTGTACCCAACTACATTCGAAAGCCCATTGTTTCATATCCATTTGAATGTTGATTATCCATTTAATCTGACAGGAATACTGTATTTCCCAAAAATCAAGGAAAATGTTGAAGTTCAGAGAAATAAAATCAATTTGTATTCGAATCAAGTTTTTATCACCGATAGCGTTGCTGAGATTGTCCCTGAATTTTTGACACTTTTACATGGTGTGATTGATTCGCCTGATATTCCATTAAATGTTTCTCGTTCTTATCTTCAAAGCGATGGTAATGTGAAGAAAATTTCGGCGCATATTACAAAGAAAGTGGCTGATAAGTTAGCTGAAATGTTCAAAAAGGACAGGAAAGATTTTGAGGAAAAATGGGATGATCTTCAAATATTTGTTCAGTATGGATGTCTTTCTGAAGAGAAGTTTGCAGAAAAATCGAAGTCATTTTCTTTACTTAAAAATACAGAGGGTGGCTATTTCACATTAGAAGAGTATAAGGAGAAAGTTGCTCCGCTACAAACGGATAAGGACGACAAAGTTGTAATTTTGTACTCTAATAATACAGAAGAACAATTTTCTTTTGTGAAGAAAGCAAAGGAAAGAGGTTACGATGTAATTGAGTTAAATGGTCCACTTGCGCCACATTGGATTGCGAAAATGGAGCAAACATTTGAAAATGTAACATTTGCTAGAGTCGATGCTGATACTCTTGATAAATTAATCAAAAAGACAGATGAGATTCCTTCTAAATTATCAAAAGAAGAGGAAGAAAAGTTGAAGCCTGTTTTTGAATCATGTGTGAACAAAGATAAATTTAGCGTTCAGTTTGAAAGCATGAGCGAAGATGATGCACCAATAATAATTACCCAACCTGAATTCATTCGTCGAATGATGGAACAGCAGAAAATGGGCGGCGGCGGATTCTATGGGGCGTTTCCTGAAATGTATAATTTGGTTGTTAATGCGAACCATCCAAAGGTGAATTCTCTGCTTAAGAAGGATGAGGAGGAACAAAAAACAAGTATTAAACAATTGACTGATCTAGCTTTACTTGCTCAAGGGATGCTCAAGGGAGAGGCATTGGATGTTTTTATTGAGCGAAACATTGAGCAGATAGCATAAGTAATTTGAATCACTGGGGATGATTTTTATCCCCAGTTTATATTTCATATTTTGTATAAGTGGATTTTAGCAGCTGGGGGTTTTTTTCTTTTTGGGCGTAGTTTTTTCTTAGGAATTATTGGATTTATTATTGGTTCAATGATCGATAATAATCAACGTGTAATGGCTAATTTAAGAAACAAAGCACGAAGCGAAGGTCGAAGTTTTTCTGAAGAGGATGTTTTTCAATATTATCAGCAAAGAACATCGTCGAATGATGTACAAACAATGCTAATGGCCCTATCTGCTGCAGTCATGACTGCAGATGGCAAGGTATTGAAAGCCGAACTCGATTTTGTGAAATCATTTTTTCAACTGCAATTTGGAGCAAGATTTGACAAAGCACAGTTGCAGTCACTCAAACATTTTATTGATTCCGGACAGATCCCGTTGCAAAAGATTTGTGGTGATATTCGCTCGCGCATGCAGCCCGAAGTTCGTGTTCAACTTGTGCATTATTTATTTGGTATTGCCAAATCAGATGGAAATGTCTCGGGAAGTGAATTAACGATTATTCAACAAATAGCGAATATGTTGGGTGTGCCTCAAGTGGAATTTGAGAGTGTAAAAAACATGTTCTACCGAGATGTTAATTCAGATTACAAGGTGCTTGGTGTTGAATCTACAGCTACAGATGATGAGGTGAAGAAAGCCTATCGTCAAATGGCAATTAAATTTCACCCTGACAAAGTTGCTCAAATGGGAGAGGAATTTCAAAAAGGAGCAAAAGAAAAATTCCAGAAAATTCAAGATGCTTATGAAGCAATCAAGAAAAATCGAGGGTTTAAGTAATTCTAATTTTTCGCAACTTCTAGAGCGAATCTTTCTTAGAATTCTACTATTTAGAGTGATTAAAAGCATTAAGAAAAAACCAACTAAAGTTTTAATACATATAGTAAGAAATATATTTGTTTTTACTTTTTCTTGGATGAGCAAGGGATTTAGATGTTTGTTATTGCAGCGAATTATTGGATTTAAAAATAACTGACTGTGCTGATTTATTGCTTTTACGCGAATATAAGTGTCGTTTTTCGACATAGTATAGTTAGCGGATGAAGTTGATCGTAAAGACTTACGAACTTCCCCGTTTTGACCAATAAAAAGTATTGTGTCAGCCTTATTTGTTAGTGTTATTCTGATCGTATTTTCACCAACTATTCTGCAATTCTGCAATTCATTTTCACTAAATCCATACATTGTTTTAATGCTGTAATGTTTTCCTTGTCTCATTGCATCTAACGTCGAAGTAGAATTGTATTTATCTGCAAAAATGACATTGTATATTTTACAAGCTTCTTCCTCTTTGGGATCATGTATATCATCGTTCCCAACAATCCAACTTAATTTTCCGGATGAAAGTGCTTTGTCCCAATAACGTTCTGAATTGCGATAATGGTTAAGAACTTCAGTAAGCTGGTAATTTGATAGTTTTTTAAAATCAGAGAGTGATCTACTCATTCCGAAGTCAGGATGCGCAATTGCAATAAGCGTTTTATTGTTAGTTACCTTATTTATAATGGTTTGTTGGTGATGCACTGTTTGAAGCAGTGGGAAATCAAAATAAGAAACTTTTTGAGGATTAATAATTAATAAATGGGACTTCAAAGGATTGAAACCATGTTCATAGACCGGAATATAAATTCCTTTTTTGTTCCTACCATATCGACTTATATTATGATAATTCGAAATACCGGCGATATCATAATCGTTTTTCTTGTAATGGTCAAATAATTCTTTTTCGGTGCTTTTACCATTTGTTGTTCCACCCCAGGCTTTTGAATGAGCATGAAAATTTGCTTTAATTCTTCTATCACCTATATTTTCGTAAGGATTATAAATTTCCTTTCCTTTAAATATAGAAGTTTCTGAAAAATTAAAGATTTCGCTATTCAGGTAAAAAAATGTGATAACAATAAGAACAGTTAGCACAAAAAAAGAAATCAGATAGAAAAATAGGCTTACAAACCGCTTTAAAATATTCTGAATTTTTTTTACCTGAATAAAGGCTTTGGTTCTTTTTATTTTGATCAAACATATTAATCTGAAAAGGGAAGATCAGATTATGTTGTGGCATCAATACCTCCCGATTTTATGCAAATCTAAGTCTGATTGATTCAGTAAATTATAAAAATTAAAAACTTACCAGAAATTTAATTTCGGGATAATAATTTATTTTTGAAGCGGTAATACCTATTTAATTTGCAGGTGTTCCAATCAAAAACATGGTTGGAATCTTCGAAAGATCATAGGCATTTTCTCGCCATTCTTTCACAGACATTGTTTTAATTGATGCGTCCGGTAGTGTAAGGTTCGAGGCAATACAGATCATTGTATTATCTGTAAGTTCATTTAGTAAATCATCCAAAACATTCATATTTCTGAATGGGGTATCCATGAAAATATGTGTTGAACCATTTCTTCTGCTATCACCTTCGAAATCTTTTAGTTTACGGATACGGTCTTTTCTTTCTCTTGGAAGATAGCCGTGAAAGCTGAATTGCTGCCCATTGAAACCACTTGAAATAAGCGCAAGTAGAATAGAAGATGGTCCAACAAACGGAATAACGGTGAATTCTTCTTTGTGAGCAAGCGAAACAAGTTCAGCTCCAGGATCAGCAATTCCCGGGCAACCTGCTTCAGAAATTATCCCAACACTTTTACCTGCTTTTAATTCACGAATTATTTTTTGTAATTCAGCAATGTCAGTTCTTTTATTGAGCTCATAAAATTGAGAATCATCAATAGGGAACTCCCGATCCATTTTTCTGAGTAATCTTCTTGCTGAGCGCAGGTCTTCTACTGCGAAAATACGCATCTCCTTCACGAAATCAATTACTTCAGTAGGCAATATGTCTTGAAGCGATTCACCGCCTAGCGTGTTGGGTACTAAATAGAGTTTACCTTTTTCCATGTGCAAAGATACGTTCAATTACTTTATCGGTGGCAGCGTCCATAAGTTCATAGACCTCAAGAAAGTCTTTTTCACCACCATAGTAAGGATCTGGTACATCTTTATTTTTTCCTGGCTCCAATTC